>NZ_JAYGIG010000058.1:0-17979 GCF_034932105.1 Leptothoe sp. PORK10 BA2
AAATGTGGCACCCACGCCAAGCGCATGAAAGCAGGCTGGGATGACCGATATCTGCTTAAGGTATTGGCTCAAGTAAAGGCTTCTAGCACTTCACCCAAATTGTAAAGAAACGTATGCGTTCGCCCTGGCGAGGTTGTCTAAATCCGCTCTATAGACCATTGCCAATTAAGATGAACGGTGCCCAGTAGAAAGGATGATCGGGACTGGCATTCAAACGGATGGGTTCGCCTGTGTCAGCATTGAGGATATTAATGGAGGCTCTGGGTTCTCCGGCGATAACCGATAGGTCATTTTTAATCAGGGCGAGCTGGGCTCGGCGGAGGGCTTCGGCTTTGGGAAATCCTTCACTGAGAGCGAGGTAAAAGGCATTCATCAGGGATTGGGTGCCGCCATCGTCTACGCGCCAGAGAGAGGCAATAACAGATTTGGCACCGGCTCGCTCTAGCTGATAGCCCAGACCGAGAACTTCAATACCGTTGCCTAGATCTTGGCTGCCTACGCCCGTTTCACAGGCACTGAGCACGACGAGATCAACATCTCGTAAGGGCCAACTGCGCATTTCTCGAAGGGTGGCCACCTTGTCATCACCGTCATCACCAAAGAGAATAAATGACTCGTCGGGACTACTGGAGACAAATGCGCCATGGGTGGCGAGGTGGATAATGTTGTAGCTGCCTAGGCGGTTTACGGTTTCGGTTTTGCTAAAGTTTCGGTCGAGGAGAATGTCGGTGTCTGGCAGTTGCTCGGCTAGGTTAGTGACCTCGGTGCGGGTGAAGGGCAGATCTTGAAAGGAATAGGGCTCGTCACCAACGGTGTGGGTAAAGCTGCATTTGGCACAGGCCCCGGCGAGAATGCGGGGGTTGGGGGTGGGATGATCCCCCAGGTCACTTTGGGATTTGTTAGTGATGTGGGTAATGGCAAAGCGCTCGGCCATCCATTGGCGGCCATCGTAGAGGGCGGCGAGGGGAATATAGCGCAGGGCACCATCAGGGGAATAGACAATGGTTTGGGTGCCAAGGGCCTTCAGGTCCGGTTCGATTGCGGCGATTAGCCAGTTGTAGAGTTTTTGGGCAGCGGGTTTGGCGGGGCGGCTGGGGCTACGAAGAATGTCGCGGTAGTCGAGAATGGCCTGGTTGAGTTCTTTGGATGTCACTTCGACGCGGCGACGGATGGGCGGTGCATCGGAGGGGACCAGAATAATTTCAAGACGGTCTTCGAAAATTAGGGGGTAAATTACCAGGGCATTGGGTAGGTTGGCGATGTTGTTTTGTAAGTCTATGAGGGTGTCGAGTTCGATGTCGCCTGTGGTGGCTTGGCGGAGGGCGGCAACATCTGCTTGGACGTCGGCACGCTCGATAAAATCATTAAAACTGGTAGTCAGTGTACTCTCTTGGGATCTTAGTTCGCTGAGGCGTTGGCGCTGGCCTGGGGAGAGGATATTGTAGTCTTGGGCTCTGAGGTTAGCCAGTTCTGTTTTGTTGCTGATGAACTGTTGGTATAGGGCGAGGATAGTTTCCTCAGGTTTCCAGTAGTCGACATCATTATTAGTGTTGCTGGAGCTGCGAACATCCTGGAAATAGTCTTCGAGCTCTTGGGTGCGGAGGAGGTCAAGAATTGCTTGGGCTTCTAGAACTCGGTCTTCTTGGAGAAGGAGATCGGCTAGCTTACGGTAGGTGCTAGCGATGGTATTTGTGTAAGACTGCTGCTGCTCCTGGGTTAAGGCTTGGTTGCCCCCACGAATGTCTTCGTAGACATTAACCGACTGCTTGAGAAAAATAATCGCTAGTTCTGGTTCTTCTGTCGTGTCTAACAACAAGCCAATATTGTTGAGGGTGCGGCCTTCGCCACTGCGATCGTCGATGTCGCGGAAGATGACGAGGGCCTGGTCGTAATAATCGAGGGCCTGGGGGTACTGACCCAAGCTATCGTAAACAGCCCCAATATTGTTGAGGGTGATGCCTTCGCCACTGCGATCGTCGATGTCGCGTCTGATGGCGAGGGCCTGGTCGTAATAATCGAGGGCTTGGGGGTACTGACCCAATTGACGATAAACACCTCCAATATTGTTGAGGGTGGTGCCTTCACCACTGAGATCACCGATGTCGTGTCTGATGGCGAGGGCCTGGTCGTAATAATCGAGGGCCTGGGGGTATTGTCCCAAGCTATCGTAAACACCTCCAATATTGTTGAGGGTGGTGCCTTCGCCACTGCGATCGCCGATGTCGCGGCTGATGGCGAGGGCCTGGTCGTAATAATCAAGGGCCTGGAGGTACTGACCCAAGTTATCGTAAACAAGACCAATATTGTTGAGGGTGGTGCCTTCACCACTGAGATCGCCGATGTCGCGGCTGATGGCGAGGGCCTGGTTGTAATAATCGAGGGCCTGGGGGTACTGACCCAAGTTATTGTAAACAGCCCCAATATTGTTGAGGGTGATGCCTTCACCACGGCGATCGCCGATGTCGCGTCTGATGGCGAGGGCCTGGTTATAATAATCGAGGGCCTGGGGGTACTGACCCAAGTTATTGTAAACAGCCCCAATATTGTTGAGGGTGGTGCCTTCGCCACTGAGATCGCCGATGTCGCGTCTGATGGCGAGGGCCTGGTCGTAATAATCAAGGGCCTGGGGGTACTGACCCAAGTTATTGTAAACAGCCCCAATATTGTTGAGGGTGGTGCCTTCACCACGGCGATCGCCGATGTCGCGTCTGATGGCGAGGGCCTGGTTGTAATAATCGAGGGCCTGGGGGTACTGACCCAAGTTATTGTAAACAGCCCCAATATTGTTGAGGGTGATGCCTTCACCACTGCGATCGCCGATGTCGCGGCTGATGGCGAAGGCCTGGTTGTAATAATCGAGGGCCTGGGGGTACTGACCCAAGTGACGATAAACAAGACCAATATTGTTGAGGGTGGTGCCTTCGCCACTGCGATCGCCGATGTCGCGGAAGATGGCGAGGGCCTGGTTGTAATAATCGAGGGCCTGGGGATACTGACCCAAGTTATCGTAAACAAGACCAATATTGTTGAGGGTGGTGCCTTCGCCACTGCGATCGCCAATTTCTTGGTACAGCAGTAAGGCTTGCTCTAACTTTGCCAGAGATTCCTGCCAGCGGGCAGTGCTCCGTAGATTCTGAGACTCATCCAAGAGCTGATCGGCCTCTGTTTGCTTGGCCTCTTGCTCACTTCCCATCGTTCCTTTTAACTGATAGGTTCCTTGCCCATCCTCTCCATAGGCTGCCACTAACAGATAATATTCACCTGACGTTGGCAGGCGCCATGCCAGTATTGAGTTTGTGCTGTCGTTACTGTCATCATTGCTCGCGATCTGTGCTTGATCTGCATCTAGCAATAAAAGACGAGTATCAAAGTCTTCGCTGGCTAGGTTAATTTTAATAATCTGCCCCGCCTGCCCCTCAAACCGATATACATCATAGAGACCTCCATCCTCAAAAGCATCATCCCCTGCTTCTAAGACACCACTGCGCTCGAACGGGATTTGTAGCATCACCTCCGTTTGCTTCTGACGATTTGTTGGTAAAAGCAATGCAGACCAGTCAATGTGAGCCTGCTGCGTCCAGCTATGATCGCGGATCGAAAAATCTGCCTGTTTCAATGGCCACGCTTCTAATGGTTGCCTGTCATCTAATCTGTCATTTAACCCGTCTGACCTATGCCGTAGAACGCTCTCCACAGATCGCTGCCCTGACACTTGGGCCACCGCTCCAACCTCTGTCACCACCGTCGACAACAGCACAACCAACGAAACACGCAACAATCTCACCATGACTCCGAGGGGTAGACTACAATCCATCCATCAACCAAAACCAATGGCAGGGGCCACCTATCCTCACTATGACCCCCACCCCCCAGAAAACTCAACCCCTCTCCTCAACCACCTCTGCTACCGCCTTAACTGCCTCCACAGCATCCACCAACCCCTGCCCAAAGAAATACACCTCTGGTGCAATCGCCTCCACCGGTCCACTAATCCCCGAAGGCCGCACAAAGGGAAAATCCCCAGCCGTCCCAAAGCCCGCAGACGCCTGCAGCCGATACTGATTCTCATCCGCCTGACTCAGCACCAACGGCCCATAGTCCGCCGTCTGTCCCAAAATCGCTGTCAGCTCGTCTCGGTCCAGCTGCTCCGCCCCATCTACCGACCGCATCAACGCCAATACCCCACTAACTGTCGGCGCCGCAAATGACGTCCCCTGCACCTGCACATATAGCCCCACTGGGTCTAGCGTCGAACCCCAGCTTACCTGTGGCCGCTCCACCCCCTGCCAAAATCCGGAAACCCAAGTCCCCCCCGCCGTCAAGATACCTCCCGACTGCTGCTGGTTGGTCTCACCACCGGGAGCCACCAAATCTAGCCCCGCCCCATAGCTGCTGTAATAGCTGCGATTCCCCTGTACATTGGTCGCCCCCACCGAAATTACTCCTGGTAGCGCCGCCGGGAACGACACCCCATCCAGCTGGTCATTGCCCGCCGAAGCCACAATCACCAGGTCCGGATATGCATCTAAAATTCGAAACACCTGATCGCTTAGCGCCTGGTCTGGCAACAACCCACCCAGGCTCATATTGATCACATCCACATCTCGCGCAGCGGCGTAGCCAATGGCCTCGATCAGCGCTGCTGAGGTAATCTCCCCACCCAGGCCAAACACCCGCACTGGTAAAATCTGGGCCGCCGGAGCAACTCCCACCACCCCTTGCCGATCGGCAGGATTCGCTGCAATCACCCCAGCGGACCAGGTGCCATGAAATTCACTGCCAATTTCCGACTGAATAATCTGCCGCAGATAGTCCGCCCGCTGCTTTTCTGAGAAGGTGGGCTGCACCTGAGCAATGAATCCAGCCAGCCAGGGATAGGCCGCTAACAGGTCCGCATCCTCCAGGGTAAAGGTGCGCTGCAAATGAGGCCGCAGATAGTCCAGCTCATCGGTACTAATGCGCGTATCCCCATCCCCCAAGGCACAGTTTTCACTATCATCTGGGGCACAGGTCACCTCTCCATTAGAGAAATCCCAGCCGTGGGTTTCTCCCGGTAGCCAGTCCGCCACATCCTGGGGTACCGCATATATCTGGTCCACCAGGTCAGGATGGTCCCACTGGATCAAACTGTCGATTACCGCCACGACCACATTATCGCCCTGGGTGGTCTTCCAAGCTTCCACCGCCCGCACATCTGACCGGGGGTAGGGTCGGGGCCTCATAGCTCGGCTATTTAGGTGCCACTGCAGCGGCAACAGCGACTGGGGAAACGGCGATGACTCCTCGGCAGCGGGCACATGGTCTAGGCCATTCGTTCGTTGGGGTGTCTCTGCTGATAGCACGTCCAGCGGAGCCACATTAAATGGAATTGACTGCACAAAGTTGGGGGTGGCCGACTGAATACTGGGCAAATTACCTAGCTGGGTGGCTGCCGCCAGCACTGCCGTCCCCGATACATTAGTGGCCCGCACCAGGTAGCGCCCCTGACCAAACCGCAGGGGCCGTATTACCTCCACCCCATACTGACTGAGCAACCGACGGACCTCGCCATCGGAAACTCCTGGCTCAACGCTCACCACCATTTCCTGGGTAACTACAATGGACTCGGTCCCTCCCTCTCGGCTCAGCACCGGCAGAGTCGCCTGAATGTACGATTGACTGAGTCGTTGGGCCCACTGCTCATCAAAATTAGCGGGTAGCTCAACGAGGGCGTAGCGTTCTCCCAGGGGCTTCACCGTTATATCGGCAGTGGGCTGCGCACTGCGGCTGAGGCTAGCTGCGGTGGTTAAATCTCGCTGTAGCCGCAGGTAAGCGGGTTCACTATCCCCACGGGTAGAGCTGGGCGCAGGCTTAAACTCCACCGCAATCTGATCTGAGCGTTCCACTAGGGCAATCTGCTGATCGTAGAAAGTATAGGACAGGCCATTTTCCTCTCCATCGGCCTGGGCCACTATCGGCGCATCGGACATGGCCTTAGCCGTCGTTAATGTCTGATCCACACTTACAAAACCACCCGCTGCTAACAGAATCCAGGGGAGTAATCGCTTCATCATCATGGGGAAATTCCTCTATCCACGTTCGCTCTATGCTTCTGGGCTGGTTGAACTTATTCAAGGGCTTAGGTACGGTATCGTCTTGGCGGGTTTAATCCATCACTGATGCTATCCAACATTCACAGCCCTGAATAAGCTCTGGCGCAGAGGAAATAAGCCACATCGAGTGGCTACTGCATGCCCTCTGTGTTCTGTAAATCTTACTCGGCAAGGAGACTCCCACCATGGCTAAGGCCCAAATTGTACTACGGCAGTTGTTTAGATATGGGATCCCTGCTGCGATCGCAATATCCGTTACTGGCAGTTTCGTACTGCTATCCGGCAATACCTATATTATTGATCTGTTCAATAACTGGAAAATGTTCAACCAATGGTTCAATACCAATCACCACTACCCACCCAACGAGCCTTCGCCCACTGACGATCGCAATCCTGTTAACTATCCTCATCCCGAGAGTCCCGACATTAACATTAAACTCCCTCCTGTATCATTCCCCATCAACGTTTCGCCCGACGTAGATATTTCACCCAATATTGACCTAAGGCCCCACCTTGAAATCTCGCCCGAGGTACAGTTCAGCCCTGAACTAAACCCACAAATCGACATCTCGCCCACGCTACAGCTCAATCCTGAATTCAACTCTAACTTCGGTTTCACCCCCAGCCTCGACATTGAGTCTCAGATCAAGGTATCTCCCAACGTTCAGATTAATCCTGGGCGCACCATCGTATTCTCCAACTCAGACGAGCCGTTCAATATTGACCAAAATTCATCCCCAAAGGGAGCCACTGTCCAACCTGTCCCAAAGAGCGATCCCCAGTCCCCTAGACCAACACCATACACTCCCACGCAGTTGTCTCTACCGAAAGAGTTACCCAAAGATGCCAATGTCTCATCCAAACTACCCAACCCGTTTGACCCTGGGCTCACTGATCCATCGGACGAGCCCCTACCCACTTTTCAATTTCCCGAGGTTTCACCTCAACCCACGCCAATCACATCGTCCATAACCTTTGACCCAGAGAAACTGCCACCGGATACTATCTCTCAACAGCCCAAAGAGCACCGTGACTTTCCTGGTTCAAACCACTTATCCCCAAAGACACCTCTTGATGGCAGTCAGTCACATCCAATAGACTCATCCGAAAAATCGGTCACTGTGCCTGAACCGGGCATGGTAATGACAATTTTACTCTTTGGCCTAGGCTTCTTTGGGTTTAGAAGAAAACGATAGTGAGATAGAAAGGATACACTAAGGTGACGTCATGAGTGTCATGACGTCATCGAGAAAAGTGATTTCATAGATTAATACCATCAGCCAAAATGTCCCCATTACAGGCCATTACCAATCAAAATAAACGGTGCCCAGTAATAAGGATGATCAGACTGGCCCTTTAGAACCATGGGTTCTCCAGTAGAGACATTAGACTTTATCGGGAATTAGCGCGGTAAAATAAAAACTACCAGGGAAATGAGCAAGCCATGCCATGAGAATAGCCTAGGCAGAGGTGAAAGGAAAACCTGGAATATTGAAGAGCTTGACGGGACTGACGGTCAGCGAATTTGAGGCATTGCTGCCGAGCTTTGAGCAGGCATAGGCAGAATTCGTAGCAGCGGAATTTGAGCAGAAAAAGGGCAAGCGAGCCTAGGGCGCAGGGCGCAAGCCAGAACTATCGGAGCTAAGCGACAAGCTGCTATTCATTGTATTTTACTTCCGTCAATATCCGAGGCAGGAAGTGCAGGGCTACTTATTCGGGATAGGTCAAGCGCAGGCTAACGAGTGGATACATCGGTTCACAGGCGTGCTGAATGATGCGCTAGGAGAAGAGCAGCAACTGGCCGAGCGCGGACCGGCCAAGCTAGAAGCGGTGTTATCGGCATGTCCTGGCTTGAGGTTTCTGATCGATGGCACAGAGCGGCCCATCAATCGGCCGAAGGAGAAGGAGAAGGAGAAGGAGAAAAGTGACTACAGCGGCAAAAAGAAAGGGCATACGGTCAAGAACAAGGTCATCACCAGCTGAGGTGGGCCTATCGTGTACTTGAGCGGAACCGATGAAGGGAAGAAGCACGACAAGAAGATAGCGGACGAAGAAGCCTACTGTTTCCCCTCAGGGAGTAAGCTTTGCAAGATCCGGGGTTTCAAGGCTACAAGCCAGAGGGGGTGATTGTCCTGCAACCGAAAAAGAAGCCACGCCATGGCAAACTGACCGCAGACTAAAAGGTGTTCAATCGAGCCGTATGGAGTCTCAGAGTTGAGGTAGAACAGCCGATAGGGGGCGCTAAGCGCTCACAAATTCTGGTACAGAAATTCCGCAATCAAGTCGATAACTTCGTGGATGATGTAATAGACATTATAGGAAATAGTGAGGAGTTGTAATCCAAAGTCTTTATCTTCTGATTGTGGTTATCTGCTATCGCTTAACCACGTAGCGCTAGGCGAAAGTTGTGAAGCCCACAGGCCGTTTCCATCACATCATCGACAAACCCCTCGACTCGATTGCGAAATCGCTGCACCACAATCTGGCAGCGTTTGATCCCGCCAATATGATGTTCAACTTCAACCCGAAGGCTCGATATCGCTCGATTGACCACCTTCTCGATTTCGGTTAATTCCCCACCCCGTGGCTTCTTCTTCGGTTGCACAATCGTTACTCCCTCAGGCTGATACCCCCTGGAAGCCTGTGTCTTGCAAAAGCTTGCTCCCTGGTGGAAAACAGTAGGCTTCTTCGTCCGCTATCGTCTTGTCGTGCTTCTTCCCTTCGTGGGTACCACTCAAGTACACCACCTGGCCGCCTCGCTCGCTAATGATGTTGTTCTTGACGCTATGCCGCTTCTGCTTGCCACTGGAGTATTCCTTCTGTTTGGTCTTATCCTTGGGTCGCTGGATGGGACGCTCGCTCCCATCCAGCAAAAACTCCAAGCTGGGGCAGGCTGACAACACTGCTTTCAGATTGGCTGGTTGTCTTTCGGGCAACGGCTGCTCTTGGCCTAAGGCTTGGTTCAATAACGCTGTGAGTCGATGCACCCATTCATTGGCCTGGGCCTGACTCATACCAAACAGATAGCCTTGCACTTCCTGGGTTGGGTAGATCCGGAAGTACACCAAGATGAACAAAAGCTTGTCTTCCATCGTCCTCAGATGCCCTTTACGTCCCCCGTCATAGGCTCGCTTGCGGCCTGCTCGCTCAAACGTCTCTGACACAAAGGCTTCCCAAGCCCTGCTGAAACTCGGTAGCAAGGCTTCAAACTCTGATGGATTCAAGCCAGTCAAGCTGCGCAGGGTACGAGGCTTATTCTTTAATATCGCGTACTGCATTTTCATAGAACCTAAACCGAGAGACAATAGCTCATGACCATTTTAGGGAGTCCCCCTATTTCCGATTAAGTTTAATGGAAACGGCTTGTGGATTACACAACTTTCGGATGAGTCACCGTCGAGGACAAGCCAATGTATCGGTAGCGTTGGCCTAGACTCTCCTACGGAGAATCGCATACAGAAGAAAAGTTCGGGATAGGGAGTATCTGTTTCTGTTGTCCACACTATTTCCGATGAAGTCTATTTCATTATGATAATATCCACAGCATCACTGTCTTATTAGGTAGGTCAGCCTAATTTTTTCAGATCAAGTATTCGCACAGCAAGGTTTTCAGACGCTAGCGTCTTATATTTAATTGGGTCTACCTACTTAAACTGTTACTCAATACAACTGATTTGCCTACTGTCTCAATGGGACAGTCTATCAACACTCACTGACATCGACATACTACCTCAGTCAGCTATTTATAAAATAACACTCAATATTTTGGCCTTCAAGAAAATGCTCAAAACTACGATTTTTCTAAGCTTTTTGGGCTAGACAAAGCATCTATATCTCTTGTCAAATCCAGCTTATTCATACTGTAACATGTTCTATTCTCAAAGATTATCTGAAGCACAGTTCTATTGAATAAGTCTTCTTCTACACGCGGTACCTCTCCTCGCAAGCCCTAAGAGGAGTGATCATGTCAGATCAATTTTCTAACAATCAAAATACGCTCACCGAAAACGTATCAGATTTAATTCCTACCGTTGATGCACTAGTATTAGAAGACCTAACCGATCCACTCAACCTGACTCAGGAAAGAATAGTTGACTCATCTTCTCCCAAAGTAATGAGAGTTGAACCAACTGAGACAATCAGCAACACAGCTCAACCATTCCTCGTATCGTCGGGATCTTCAGAATCCAGCCCGGTTAACAATCAAGTCAAGGACCGCAGCCCACAAAGCATTTCTATCCAGACTGCGTCATCGATTTCTGTTCAGACCGAGACACCACCCACGGAAGACTCTCCAACAAGCTCGGCTTCCACCACGGCTGTTTCCATAGCCTCTAGTACTCCACACACGGTATACGAACAAACACTACCCGAACTCCAGGGCTTAGTCGAAGGCCAAGACTATGGAGCCCACCAAGTCATTGTCAAATTCAAATCGGACATCCAAACCGCTCAGGCAAATACGCTTCAGTCTACCCTAGGAGCAACTACCCTCAAAGCTACCGCCCTAACAGGCGTACAGCTATGGGACATCGGTACACGCTCAACCGCAGACGCCATCCTTGCCCTAAAAGCAAATCCACTGGTCGAATACGTTGAGCCCAATTACAAACTGTCAGTCACCGGTACAGCAACGTCGACCCAGCCCACAGCCACCCCCAACGACCCCGGCTACAACCAACTGTGGGGCCTTCACAACACAGGACAAACCGGTGGTCTCCGTGACTCGGATATTGACGCCCCTGAGGCATGGGATATCGTGCGGGGCAAAGGTGTTGTTGTCGGCGTGATCGATACAGGCATTGACTACACCCATCCTGACTTACGCAATAACCTATGGACTAACCCGGGTGAAATCGCCAATGACGGCATCGACAATGACCGCAATGGCTATATCGATGACTACTATGGCTATGACTTCGCCAACAATGATAGTAACCCCTTCGATGATGTTGGCCATGGTACCCATGTGGCGGGCACCATTGCCGCTGCAGCCAACAATAGTAGAGGCATAGCAGGGGTAGCTCCTGATGCTAAAGTCATGGCTCTTAAATTCCTAGGTACGAATGGCGGCAGCACATTTGACGCTATTGAGGCAATTAACTATGCCGTCATGATGGGGGCCGATATCACCAACAATAGCTGGGGTGGCGGCGGACCTTCCCAGGCACTCTATGATGCGATCGCAAACGCAGGCTCCGCTGGCCAACTCTTCATCGCCTCCGCTGGCAATGGTGGCTCCGACGGCATCGGCGATAATAATGACTTGCTGCCCTCCTATCCAGCCAGCTATGACTTAGATAACATTATCTCCGTCGCGGCCAGCGACCACCGCGATCAGCTGGGCAGCTTTTCCAACTATGGAGCGAAATCAGTAGACCTAGCGGCCCCTGGTGTTAACATCGTCAGCACGGTTCCAGGCGGCTATGACAGCTATAATGGCACCTCCATGGCGGCTCCCCATGTGACCGGTGCAGCCAGTCTCTTGCTATCCCAAAACCCAAATCTCACCCCAGCCCAACTAAAAGAAAGACTGCTGTCTACCGCCGACCCGGTGACTGGCTTACGCGGACGCACCGTCAGTGGCGGTCGCCTGAATGCTCACCAGGCCCTACTCGGTAGTGAGACCCAAACCGGAGCCATCGAAGGAGCCATTTGGCATGATCTCGATGGGGATGGTGTACGAGACTCGAACGAATCCGGCCTCTCAGGCTGGACTGTTTACCTAGACCAAAACCAAAACGGTCAGTTGGATAGGGGTGAAACATCAACGACTACCAATAGTGGAGGAGACTATGGCTTTGGTAATTTGCAACCAGGGACATACACCGTTGCCGAGGTCTTAAAACCAGGCTGGCAACAAACCTTTCCCACCCAACCCAGCACCGCTGAATTTACGCCTGAATTTACGTCTGGCATGTTGGTGCCCCTACTGGCTGGAGAGACCAATGCCTTTACTCGGGTAGCCCCCTCCGAAGAGGTACAGACAGCTCTGACTAATAACAGCCAGACCGCCACTATCAATGTTACCTACAATGGATTCTCTCGCGAGGCCCAGACCGCATTTCAGTACGCCGTTGATATTTGGGAATCGCTGCTTGTCTCTGATGTCCCTATCGAAATCGAGGCCAACTGGACCGGCTTAGATCGAGGTGTACTGGGTTCTGCCGGACCCAATCAGTTCATCCGCGACTTTGCAGGTGCAGTGGCAGCGGGTACATGGCATCCGATCGCCATTGCTAACAAGCTGGCAGGCCAAGACCTCGATCCTCGTAAGGCTGATATCAGCTCCAACTTTAACAGCGACCTTGGCAACTGGTATTTTGGCACCGATGGGAATACCCCGGCTGGGCAGTATGACTTTGTCAGTGTGGTACTGCACGAGTTGGGTCACGGGTTAGGTTTTGTTGGTTTAATGGATTTTGATGCTCCCTCTGGTTTGGGTAGTTGGGGCTTTGACAGCGGATTCCCAGGGATCTATGACCAGTTTACCGTCAGCGGTAGAGGCAATAGCTTGCTGGATCCGCTACTCTATCCCAATCCATCTCCCCAACTAGGTCTGGAGCTAACCAGCAACAATATTTACTTTGCTGGAGCCAACGCGGTAGATGCCAATAATGGATTTGCCCCTAAACTCTATGCGCCTCGAAGCTGGCAAGGGGGATCCAGCTATTCTCATCTGGATGAGGATACCTACCGAACAGGCAATCCTAACTCATTGATGACACCCCAGCTAGGGCAAGCTGAAGCGATTCACACTCCAGGTGCCATTGGCCTAGGTATGTTAGAAGATATGGGCTGGACAATTGCTACGGATACACCAGCACCGCCACCCTCGGTACCTGGTGCCCACACTGTCACCGTCGGAGCAGGTGAAACTGTCAGAGATATACTCTTTGGCAATCAGCAAACGGATGCAACACCGCCTACCTCGGGCAACTTTAGTTTTGAAACCGGCGACTTCACTGGCTGGACTCCCTTTGGGGATGCTCAGGTAGTCTCCTCTAACATTGGCATTGCCACCACCGATGGTCGGTTTCAAGCCCAGGTCACCACTGGTGATGGGTCTTTCAGCATCGCCCAGCTAGAAGCATTAGTGAAACTGGATGCGGGATTGCTACAGTCTACTCGCTCAGGCAATATCCGAGAAGGATCGGTGATTCAGCTAACTTCCTTTGAGGTAGAAGCTGGCGACACCCTGTCATTTGATTGGAATTTTCTTACTAATGAGAATACGCCTAACCCAGACAACAATGATTTTGCTTTTGTCACCTTTAATAACAACTATGTATTTGAACTAGGGGATACGTCTACTCCAGATCAAGGTTTTGATCCTTTGGTGTTTACTACCCAGAGTGGCTATCAGACTGCTGAGTTTATCTTTAACCAGGCAGGGACGTACACGATGGCGATTGGGGTGATGGACGAGGGGGATACGGGGGTAGACTCTGGCCTCCTAGTGGATAATGTGCAGCTGCTGTCTGTGAATGGACTAGCAGAGGTAGTACAGGTATCAGCTACTACCCATGATCCTCTGTTGGCAGGAGGTCTGGATAACTCAGTTTCAGCTGATATAGTATCCGAGCTAGCTTGGAATTGGGCGGCTGAACATCCAGCAATTAACGCCATCCAAACCCATGGGTTTCCTACAACAGCAACAGACTGGTCCCTCGGTCAGATATCTGACCACGGGTTAGGGCAAAATTCGACCTTGGGAAATGTAGAGTCAGTTATCGTTGCTGTAGAAGAACCGTTGCTCGTAGCCGCATAATCGATCAAATGCGATGATTCGGGACGAGTTCCGCCTGATGAGATGATTCGGCTAAAGCGCTTGCTTTACAAGCGTTTTAGCCCTTTTTAGAGAGGATTGCTGAAATTCTTAATCTGCAGGCATTTCATTAGAGGTAAGGTGAGCATTGCCCACCGTTGCAAGAGTGAGCAGAAATGGTGGGCGGTGCCCACCCTACTTAACTAAAGCCCATGCGATTTCCCATCCCGCTCCTGAGCCTTCTCACCTTTACGGCCCTCACCCTTCCCCTGGTCCCTGGTCCCTGGTCCCTGGTCCCCAACGCCTTAGCCCAAACCGAAACCCCAGATGCCCAGAAAGCAGAGGCAGATCGGCTATTACAGCAAGGGATTCAGCAGTTTCGCATCAGTCAGTTTCGTGAAGCGCTCCAGTCCTGGGAACAGGCTCTCAGCCTCTACCGCGACATCGGTGACCGCCAAGGCGAAGCCAATGCCCTGGGCAATCTGGGTCTTGCCTATCGTTCCCTGGGCCAGTACGAGCGCGCCATTGACTTCCATCAGCAATCTTTAGCCATTAAACGCGAGATCGGTGACCGCCAAGGCGAAGCCAATGCCCTGGGCTCTCTGGGTCTTGCCTATCGTTCCCTGGGCCAGTACGAGCGCGCCATTGACTTTCTTCAGCAATCTTTAGCCATTAACCGCGAGATCGGTGACCGCCAAGGCGAAGCCAATTCCCTGGGCAATCTGGGTAGTGCCTATCTTTCCCTGGGGCCAGTACGAGCGCGCCATTGACTTCCATCAGCAATCTTTAGCCATTAAACGCGAGATCGGTGACCGCCAAGGCGAAGCCAATTCCCTGGGCAATCTGGGTAGTGCCTACTATTCCCTGAGCCAGTACGAGCGCGCCATTGACTTCCATCAGCAATCTTTAGCCATTGACCGCGAGATCGGTGACCGCCAAGGCGAAGCACTCTCTTTGAATAATCTTGGTGCCACATTGATCGACACCCATCACTGGCAGGATGCAGAAACAGTATTAAACCAATCTATTCTCGCTTACGAATCCCTTCGGACTAAGTCGAGCCAGGGCCTTTGTGCTGCAGCTCGCCCAACGGCTAGACGCCAATGACCCAGGACTGGCTGCCGATCTGGCTAACCCACCTTCCCTAACGCAAGTCCGGCAAATCGCCCAGGAGACCAACACCACCCTGGTGGAATATGCCCAGATTTTTAACGATGCGCTCTACATTTGGATCGTCCAACCCTCCGGTGAGATCACCTTCCGGTCGGTTGAGCTGTCGGGCAACGGTGATGAGACGGGTCAAACCATGCTGGCAACCCTCGATGGCCCGGTTTATCGCGGCGCGGAGCCTCCTTCGGAACTCGATACCCTGATTGCCGATACTCGGGCAACGGTGACTGTCATCCGCAATAACACCAGCCCGGAAAAGCTAAAAGCCCTGCACCAACTCTTGATTGACCCCATCGCCGATCTGTTACCCACCGATCCAACGGCGCAGGTGACGTTTATCCCCCAGGGTAGTTTATTCCTGGTACCCTTTGCCGCCTTGCAGGATGAGGCCGGGACTTACTTGCTTGAAAAGCATACAATCCTCACGGCTCCGTCGATTCAGGTGTTGGGGTTGGCGCGGGGAGCGGGAATGGAGAATGGGGAACAGGAAATAGGCAACCAGACAGATGCTTTAGTGGTGGGAAATCCGACGATGCCAAAGGTGTGGGTGCAGGATGGGAAGGGTGCTTTGGAAGAGATTCAATTGTCGTCCTTGGCGGGGGCTGAGGATGAGGCACTGTTGATTGGTGACAGGTTAGGCGTGACACCTCTATTGCAGGGACAGGCGACGGAAGCAGAGATTAAGCGGCGGTTGCCAGGGGCGAGTTGGATTCATCTGGCGACTCATGGGTTGTTGGGCTATGGCGATCCACAATCGTCTGGGGTGTTGGACCTGCCGGGGGCGGTGGCACTGGCAGCGGGTAATGGGGAAGATGGGCTGTTAACAGCGGCGGAGATTATTCAAATGGACTTGCAGGCGGAGCTGGCGATTTTGAGTGCCTGCGATACGGGCCGGGGACGGATTACAGGCGATGGCGTGGTGGGCCTGTCACGGGCTTTGATGACAGCAGGGGTGCCAAGCGTGATGGTGTCATTGTGGGCGGTGCCAGATCAGCCGACAGCGGAGTTGATGACGGCGTTTTATGAGCAGTTGCAGCGGGGGGAGACGAAGGCGCAGGCCCTGCGGCAGGCGATGCTACTGACAATGGCACAGCATCCAGACCCGAGAAATTGGGCGGCGTTTACGCTGATGGGGGAGGGTTTATAATGCATTGATATACTCATTGATGCAAGATTCGCTAATGCCATGATTGCCTCACCCCAATACACTAATCCGGAAGATTATCTTCGGCTCGAAGCGGAGAGTCCCACCAAGCATGAATATAGCGACGGGGCTATCTATGCCATGGCCGGTGCCAGCGACCAGCATGTCACCATTGCCCTTAACCTAGCGACCTTGCTCCGTAGCCATATCCGGGGAACAGGCTGTCGCGTCTATATTGCCGACATGAAAGCCCGGATTGAGGCCCGTAATCGTTTTTACTATCCTGATGTGATGGTCACCTGTGACCCGAGAGACCCGGAAACGGCTCTGTACAAGCGGTTTCCTAAGCTGATTGTAGAAGTCCTGTCAGATTCAACCGAAGCCTTTGACCGGGGCGATAAGTTTGCCGACTATCAAACCCTAGAGAGCTTAGAAGAATATGTGTTGATCAACACCCGTCATCCCCGCGTTGACTGTTTTCGGCGCAGTCAGTCAGGTCTTTGGGTGTTGCAGTCCTATACGCCACAGTCAGATAGGGTTTTTCTAGAGAGTATAGATTTTACCTGTTCGCTGACGATGCTCTACGAAGATGTGGTTTGGGATGAGGGTGAGTTGGGTTTCACTCAAGACAATATCCAATCGCCATAGTCCTGATGAACTATGGCATTCTGCACATTACCTGAAGCTGAATCAGTCTACCCTGCCCAGCACTATATGCTTAGGTCAGCCCTGAAAGTCAGCCCCAAGCCCATGCGATTTCCCATCCCGCTCCTGAGCCTTCTCACCTTTACGGCCCTCACCCTTCCCCTGGCCCCTGGTCCCTGGTCCCTGGTCCCCAACGCCTTAGCCCAAACCGAAACCCCAGATGCCCAGAAAGCAGAGGCAGATCGACTATTTCAGCAAGGCATTCAGCAGTATCGCGTCAGCCAGTTTCGGGAAGCACTCCAGTCCTGGGAACAGGCGCTGACCCTCTATCGCCAAATTGGTGACCGCCAAGGCGAAGCCAATTCCATGGGCAATCTGGGGAATGCCTACCATTCCTTGGGTAATTATGAACTGGCAATTGATTACTACAATCAGGCTTTAGGCTTGGAAAGAGAAATTGGTAATCGGGCTGGAGAAGGAAATCTATTTTTCCGTATAGGCTGGTCTTATAGTTTTTACAGTCAATATCAATTAGCAATCGAATTCTTTGATCAGGTGTTACAGATTGCACAAGAGCTTGGTGACTTGGAGAAAGAAGTTGCAGCTCAATATGCACTGGGGTGGGTCTATGACGATTTAGGTCAACGTCAAAAAGCTATCGATTTTTATAGCGCGGCTTTATTGATTGTCCAAGAAACCAATGATAAATATCAAGAGGCTAGCATTTTAAATGGTCTTGGATGGGTTTACACTGCATTAGGAGAAAATCAAAAAGCCATAGATTTCTTTGCCAAGCAGTTAACTATTGCCCATGAGATTCTAAATCGACAACAAGAGGCTAATGCCTTAAATGGGCTAGGTTTTGCTTATGCTCAACTTAGTAAATACCAAGAATCGATCAATTTTTCAGAACAAGCTTTGAGCATTCATCGTGAGATTAACGATATCAGGGAAGAAGCATATGCATTAGGAGATTTAGGAAACGCATATGCTTCCCTAGGACAATATCAAAAGGCAATAGATTATCTGATGCGATGTAACTACTCAGGCTTAAAAAATTAGAGAGTTTTCCCAGGTTACAGAGATTATCAGCTAGCGTAATCCAAATATAGGAATTGGTAACCTCCTTGAGCAAGCCCAAGGGTCGCATCAAACTCAGT
>NZ_JAYGIG010000059.1:0-17134 GCF_034932105.1 Leptothoe sp. PORK10 BA2
GAATAAGATACATGCGTCTCATACTGGGAAATACCTTATTCTTTTACTTGGGGTCATACAGTTAGCTAGGCGAATCACCCCTCATAGGGACTCTTGCTTCTAATACTACGGGTACTCTATTTTTTTTGGTAAGCCCCTATCCACCCAATCGTTCGGAGTCTAACCGCTGTCTAAATTTCATTTGGGTCATGCGGATAGCTTCATCATGGGCCTGTTCCAAATCCTCAAGTTCAAATACAGCCACTAGCTTTTCGCAGTATTCCACCATTTCTAACCCTAGGGTCTCAGGAATATAGTTGCGGGCAATATGGCGCGAACCCGAGACGGGGGCTTCCCAAATCTGTTTGATCTCGCTGGCATCCATGCCAAAGAGGCCGCGATAGACATAGTTGGTCCATTTACCAAATTTGAAGGGACTGTTTCCCCCTTGTTCGGCGACGGTATAGGCCCAATCTTTTCTAGCGGGTTTGCCAGCCTGCCGAGCGACGAGCCATTGTTGGATATGAGCGCTATCCTCACGGGTGTACGTCTGCTTCAGGAATGTATATGCCTCAGCATATAAACCCTCAGCGGCAAACCAGGCTAAGAAGTCGATCAGTCCGTTCCTAGCCTTTGTACGTAATTTGCCAGGATTCTTGGCCCAGTCACTGACCAGTTCTACCCAGTCCGAGGCCTCGATCACTCGGTAGATATTACCGTCATTCGCTTTGATTTCTGACACCCTAAACTGCTTGCCAGAGGGGAGTTTGAGGTAGTTCACCCCTTCGATTTCTGACACCCTATCGGCGAAGGTTTGGGCCGGTACATCGGTATGACGACTCATGGTGCGATACCCCACACCAATGGTGGGACGGTCGGGGCCAAGTCCATCGGGATCGATGATCACGACTCTAAAGTCGCGATCCTTAAATTTGATGGGAACTACCTGTCCAGCTTCGAGCATGTTTCTGATGGTATGTGTAGATTTCTGACACCCTCAACCTTAAGTAAGTTAAGTGTTCTGAGTACCCCTGTTAAGGTGATCGTTTGTACTAACAAAATGGCGCAACGACCAACAAAGAAATGGGTCTTTATAGCTTTGGCTTGCTTTATTTTCCTAACAGGAAATTTTCAAAGCTTGGTCGTAAATTGCCAGTTTTATCGGTGATCGCTGAAACGCCCATAACTCAGGGATAGTTCATTTGCTCACCTTAACAAGGGTAGTGTTCTAAGCGATTCGCCTCAAGTTTTCTGACACCCCCAAACTCTTTCTAAATATAGGTTTTAGGCCATGAGGCACTAGATTTCCGACACCCTATCTTGAGCTTGAATCATAAAATCCTTCCTGCCGCCGTTATGAGCAGGAAAACCCTTCATGCATGAGCATCTCGTCCTATTCCATATGGTTTCGGAGAGAAAGTAGGACAAACGTATTGATAAAGGCGATTGCTTTGATGTCTATCGATAAACATCTAGGGATTCCAATTTGATTCAACTCAATGTTTAAGTGACGTAGACCTATTTGAAAATTCTAGAATTCTCAAACACTTAACTGCTCAATTTCTTGTAAAAGCTGATCGATTTTGGTCAGTCGTTTCCGCACTTCTGTTGACTCAAGCAGAGACTTCTTTTTCCTTACAGTTTTAAATCGAGCAAAAATCTGCTCGGAAATGGATAATTCCACTGGCTCACTATTGGCAGCCTGTTCTTTTTCAAGATCTTTGACTAACTCCATTAAATCTTGCTTTGTCAAACCAGCAGCTTTCTCTACCAACACACCATGTAAGTCAGACTTCTGACGATTCAACAGCACTGCATTCGTAGGCGACAGTTTCCCTTCGCGTACTGCATCTAATATCTCAGGGGCCAAATTTAACATGGGTAACCGATTAGAAACAAAGCTAGCTAGCTTCATTCCAAACTCTCCAAGAATTTCAACGATTAGCTTCAGTTCATCCTCGCTGAAAATTCTAGAATTCTCAGCCCCTCGGGAGCGTGAATTTTTAACTCGATAAAGACCCGCCTTAACATCTTCGACTGGGATATCCAGGTGCAGTGACAGCAAACTTAAAATACTTTCCGTCTGCTCAATTGCCGTGATTTCTTCATTTAACAAGTGAGCGATCAGTGCCGCTTCTAATGCAGTGGCATCCGGCATATCCCGCACAATGGCCGGGATCAATTCCATCTCCAACGCGCAGCAGCTACGCCAGCGGCGCTCACCACTGATGATTTCATAGGTGCCTTTCGCTCCAGGTCTAACCAAAATTGGTTCTAAAACACCGTGCTTAGCAATCGATTCCTTGAGCCGCTCCATTTTTTGCGGATCAAAATAGAGTCGAGGCTGCTTTAACCTGCCAGGTAGTTGGAGCGGTTGAATATCAGCCACCGGTAGTCTAAATGACTGACTCGAAAGCGACTTCAAACTTTCAATTTCTGCCTTGAGCTGGCCAATCGTTTCACCCTCTTGAGCATTTAAGGCCCCACTAAACATAGTCGCCATGGGTCGTTTGCTGATGCGAGCCATCGCTAATCCATCTCCTTAATGACTTCAACGGCAATTTTTTCGTAGAGCTTGTTGTTGGGATCCCCAGCTCTGTAGATACCCAATGGCAACCCAGCAGCTGCGGCATTGGCAATATAAGCATTGTCCTTAATCGTCGGAAACATCGGAATTTGCATGTGTCGCATAATATCAGGTAATCCCTCAATATCCGACAGACCTAAATTATCCCGATGCATCGCCCGGTTCTTTGCTCCATTTGGCACCACGCCAAATACCTTAGGTGCAGGCTTTAGGCGCAACTCAGTTCGAGTCACGCTAATCCACTCCAGCAATTTAGCCATGGCATCCATATCCTTGTCCTCTGGCTTAAGGGTAATAATCACATCCGTGCTCGCCGATAGGGCAGCAATGTGGAGTTGCTCAATGGTGCCAGGGCAATCAATCAAAACTACGTCATGGGGCAAGGGATGATCTTCTAATGAATCAGCCAGTAGGTAAGCCCCTCGTTTGTCCAAAACTAATCGCTGGCTAGTTTCTGTAAGTGGTAGGCCACCTAGACAGGCATCGATGCCATTGATGCGATCTCTCCAAACTGGAAACAAAGGATAGTCCCCTTTGAATTCAGGTCTGAGTACCCAGTCCATGGTCTTTTCCCGCGGGGGATCATCTAACCCACAGAAAAGCGTCAGCGAACCATTAGGGTCACAGCCAAACATAGCGACTTTTTTCCCTTGTCGGGCGAGTTGGTAAGCCAGATTAACAGTCAGAGTGGTCTTACCAACACCGCCACTATTAGACATGATTGAAATAACTTTTTGAGGCATCTTTGGTGTAGCGAAATTTCAAAGCGTGCGCACATATCGTAGCTCATTATGCCTGAAAATTCTTAGAATTCTTAAATGAAATTATAAAATTTGAGAATTCCAGAATTTTCAAGAGATTTTTCAGGTGTTCCCCGAGGAAGGGATTTGTTTCTGGCCCTATGGGTGTGTGTTTTGAATTGGGCTTATACGGCCTGGGGTCTTATAGGCAAATCCGTCAGAGGGGAGTAGCCCAAATCAGAGGGGAGCCATTCTACAGGATGGCTAGAGGTTCCTTCCGCCATCCCCTGTCGAGTTTCTATGGATTTCCCTCACTGCCAATCAACCTGAGTTTAACTGCTACAGGGCCTTTGTATAGAAAGGGAGAAATTTTGGTCGCTAAGGCTGGATCGTAGACTGACGTAAAGGTCTGAGTGCTTGCTTCTGACCAATTCGGACTAGATCGAAAAAATACTTGCCGTAGACATTGAGGTTGGAATGACGGGTTGGCCAGATGCCATTTAAGTCCTCATCGCTGATAGCAACCCCTTCTTTTCTCAGTTGCTCAACCGCCTTCTCGATATAGACCGTATTCCAATACAATGACCGCATTTGTAACCATATTCAAGCAGCCAACCTGATTGCGTAACTGATCGTCCTGCTGACTGCGTAACTCTCCTTGATTGGCAAAGAATAGATGAGACCGCAGGCTGTGCAGCGCCTCACCTTTGTTCAGTTGGCGATTAAGTCTGCGCCGATTTGCTTCATCGGCATATTATACAAAGGCCACCCTGGAAGAAATCACGGCCCACTCTGAGCTATTCAATCAATTGCTGCACCTACGACGGCTGCAGCACTGTAAGGACGATCTCAAAGGTAAGCTGCCAACAGTGCGAAGCAACCTTTGTCTCAGAAGATAATAAAAATAAATGTTGAAATCATATAGTCTGTTCTGGATAAACTGAGCTAAAGATAGGGTTGAGATCATGCAAATTTTGTTAAGTCAATAGTTATCTATAGAAGTTCTTAGATTGATGAAGTACACATGAATTCTCGACCGGCAGGGGTTTTGAAGTTCAATATGTACCTCAGTAGATAGAGTAGCGCTGTATGATTAATCAAAACTATGCATCACAGTCTCTTTTGAGGTTAGTGATTTATAGTTTTGGTTAATCATTGGTTACTTTCACAGTTCTCAGCTGGATTATAGGCTGCAAGTCATAAATTTCTTTGGACAACCAGGATAACTATTCTGAACGTTCTAGACATCTAAGTGACCCCTGACCGAGATACGTGTAATTCTCCCCACATCGGCCTGCAAGCACTGATATGAAAAGGTTTCAGATCTGAGGATCTGAGTAGTACAGCCCATTGAGCGGCTGAACCCACGGTTTGCTGGTGCAGAGAATGCCCAAGACTCTGTAGTGCTTTTATCAGGGGCAGTTTTACCATGCATAAGCAACGTCTATAGAAGCGTATTGAGCGCCTGCTTAGCAACGGATTCTGCGCGTCTAGACGTTACCTTCTGATAGCGCAGTGTCGTCTGAATACTCTCGTGCCCCATCAAAGCTCTCAGCTCTTCAATGCCCATCAAGCCAACACGCTCAGTAGCAAAGGTATGCCGCAGATCATGTAGCCTAGCGCCCTTAAGATCAGGGAAGGGCGCAATCAACGTCTCCCAACACTGATGAATGCGACGGTAGCTAATGCGAGAAGTCTCTAGAGAGATCGGCTGCTGAGCCGTAAAAAGCGCAGCACTACGAGGATAGCGCCCATCACGAATGTATTCAGCAAGTGCTGTGGCAGTATCTTGAGAGAAAAAACACCAGCGTTGTTTATTGCCCTTTCCCAACACCTGAAAACGTTGTTCTTCAAAGTCGATATCATCTAGGTCTAATTGCAACACTTCTGAGATACGAGCGCCGCTGCGATGTAACAAACTAATGATCGCCTTCATCCGAGTATCTAATTCAACGGCCCGATACAGGCACTTAATCTGGGTCTCGCTCAGATAACGAATCGTATCATCAGAAGTATGCTCATTCTTTTGTGGGTCAGGCTTTGGCTGCTTCAACCTAGCAATCGGATTTGCCCTTAGATGACCTTGTTCAACTGCAAAGTTAAACATTGCTTGCAACGTAGCCTGCTGCTTTCTTTGAGTCGTATAGGCGAGATGAGTCAGGCCCTGTAAGTATTCGACGACATCATGACGTTCCAACAGATCCACAGGCCAGCTGCCGTATGCAGCGAGAAAGGGCATAAGGGTAGATTCATACGCCTTGAGTGTGCCTTTTGCGAGTCCTGGTCGTTGCAGAAATTGAGTGGCTACCGTTGCGAGAGTAGGCGATGTCATTAAGACAATCTGAAGGTGTTGAGTGTTAGTTATACAGGCCCTACGATATCACTACTAGATATGTCTGAAGGTGAACTTTAGTGTCTACTATGAATACTCGACAGCTGCCAAAAGCCCAGGAATCCCTGGCTGATTATGTGAACCGGCAGCGAGAAGCGCTCGGTTTAACCCGCATTGCCCTCGCTGAGCGAGCTGGCATCCATAAGCAGAGCTTAGGCAAAATCGAGCGCGGTCAAACGCAAACGCTGAACCGTCGAACGCTCAGTAGCTTATCGAAAGCCCTTGAGGTACCGATGGATTACCTAGATGCGGTCGTCCGAGGACAGGCTGGAGAACTCGGACCATCGCTGAAGTTCTGTCCGCAGTGCTGGCAGGCGGGCACCGCACCAGACCCCATTTGGACAGATCCTCGCTCCCAGTATTGCTTCATGTGCGGCACCGGCTTGCAGAATGCCTGTGGTGCTTGCGGCGAACCGCTACACTCACTGACTTTCCGGTTCTGCCCTCACTGTGGTCAGCCCTATAAGCAGGCGAGCACTGCTACTGATTCTTAGCCGCTCCCGTGCCGTTCTCGAAGCGTTTCCCCATCTTGCTATGACTGCCCTCAACCGAACGGCATATCCTTATTTCAAGCAGTCTCCTGACCCAGACGAACTAGCTGAGCTATACACACCTACGACTGCTGAGCTAGCGCTGGCAAAGAAACGAGTCAACTTGGTACCGAATCGGCTAAGTTTTTTGGTATTGCTGAAGTCATTCCAACGCCTGGGTTACTTTCCACATCCCGAAGTTATCCCTGAGGGGGTGATCACTCACATTCGCGAACAGCTTGGATTGGATGCAGCTATGACTGCTCTGGCCCCAGCAAGCTCCTGTTATCGCTACCACCAGGTCATTCGCAACTACCTTCAGGTCAAACCCTACAGCAGCGTTGCAAAGCAGGTAGCTACCCGAGCAATTGAAGCTGCCGTCGGCGTGATGGATCACCCCACTGACTTGATCAATGTGGCGGTTGAAACGCTGGTTAAAGAAAGCTACGAGCTGCCTGCTTTCAGTACGCTAGAACGACTGGCTAAACACCTGCGAGCGGTCAATCATACCGAACTATATGAGCGGGTTTCATTCCAGCTAAATCAGGAAGAACAAGCTTACCTCGATGGCTTAATCATGCGGCCAGAAGCTGATGTAAAAGCGATGCTCAACCGGCTCAAAGCCCCGCCGAAGAGCGAGAAACTGACCCACCTGGTTCAACTACAACAGACCTTTGATGAACTGATGTCATTTGGCGATGCACAGCGATTGTTGAAGGGTGTCAACCTGCTTAAGCTCAAGCATCTAGCTGCCTATGCCAAAACTTTGGACATCACTGAATTTCGCGATATCAACCTGGCTAAACGGCGAACATTATTGCTGTGCTTGCTTTACCGGGCACAGGTGAAGATGCGAGATCATCTGGTCGAGATGTTGCTCAAGCGGATGAGAAAAATTGACAACAGTGCCCGCAAGCGGCTGGTTGAACTACGAGAGAAACATCTAGCTCGCACAGAGCGGTTGCTGGGGCTCTTTAGCCAAACACTGAGTGTCGCCAAGACAGAGACAGAGCCGGTGTCGTACCAGCAATCGATGCACACGCTACTGACCGCCGAGGGGGGAGCCGAGGCACTTTTTGTCGAATGCGAAGAGGTCAGAGCCTATAACTCGCAGAATCATCTGTCGCTGATGTGGCGGTTCTATTCACCGTTTCGGCGGCGGTTGTTTGACCTAGTGCGCCTGCTTGATATTCGCTCAGCCAGTGAGGATTCAACGCTGATGGAGGCGCTGGCGCTAGTTTTATCCCATCAGCACAAGCGGCGTAAGCATCTACCTTCCGAGATTGATGTGAGCTTTATGAGCCGAGCGTGGCGTCAATTAGTGATCGCTGACGTTGATGGCCAGCAGATGCTGGTACGTCAGCCTCTAGAGGTGTGCATTTTTGCGGCGCTGGCAGTGGCATTGAAGACAGGTGACGCCTACGTCACTGGCTCAGAAGAATATGCCGATTTTAGAGCACAGCTACTGCCATGGGAGGAGTGTGAGCCAATGGTGGCAGAGTACTGCGAGCAGCTGGGCATTCCAGCAACCGATGAAGGACTTGTTGAACATCTCAAGACTCTGCTGATAGAACAAGCTGCGGATGTGGACAGCAAATTGCAAGATGATGATCAGCTCTCATTTGATGACGAAGGCGATCCGGTGCTCAAGAGGCTAACCGCTGCGCCTATTCCAAAGGATACGGACGACTTCGCGGCGGCTTTGGATAAGCATATGCCTGAGCGCACAGTGCTCGATATCTTGTGCAACGTCGAGCACTGGCTGAATTGGACAAGACACTTCGGCCCGCTGTCAGGCTCTGAGCCTAAAATTGCGAATGCCGCTGAGCGCTATATCCTGACGGCCTTTGCCTATGGCTGCAACTTAGGGCCAACCCAAACGGCTCGACATGTGCGAGGGCACACCACTTATCACCAGCTCTCATATGCCAATCGGCGTCATGTCAGCGCTGACACTTTGCAACGAGCGATCTGCGATATTCTCAACGCCTATCACAAATTGGATTTGCCGAAGTGCTGGGGGACGGGTGAAAAGGCCGCTGCTGATGGCAGTAAGTTTGAGGTCTACGAGAACAATCTACTCTCGGAATACCACATTCGTTATCAGGGCTATGGCGGCATTGCCTATACTCACGTCTCTGACCAGTACGTAGCGCTGTTCACACACTTCATTAGCTGCGGAATGTGGGAGGCTGTCTATATTCTCGATGGTTTGATTAAAAATAAGTCTGATATTCAGCCCGGTATTATTCACGCTGACACGCAGGGGCAGTCATCGCCTGTCTTTGGCCTGTCCTATCTACTTGGCATTGACCTGAGGCCGCGCATTCGCAATTGGGGCGATCTCAAACTGCTCAAGCCAACGGCAAACAGTAGCTATGAGTTCATTGAACCGCTGTTCAAAGGGGTGGCGGACTGGGCATTGATCAAGACCCACTGGAAAGACTTGATGCGGGTGATGCTTTCTATCAAAGCAGGCAAGCTGATGCCCTCTACATTGCTTAAGAAGCTCAATAGCTATGGTGGCAAGAACCGCTTATACAAAGCATTTCAAGCGCTCGGTAACGTCACTCGGACATTGTTCCTTTTACGCTATGTCTCTGATCCAGAGATGCGGCAGGAGACGACGGCCTGTACCAACAAAGTTGAGCAGTATCATCAGTTCGTTGACTGGGTGTTCTTTGCTAAAGCCGGGGTGATCACCGACAACGATCCGCTGGAGCAGGAGAAGCGGCTGCACTATCTTGATTTAGTTGCTAATGCAATCATCTTGCACAACACCATCGATCTCTCACAGGCCATTCAGTCCGTAAGCGATCAAGGTTTCCCGGTGACGACAGAGCTGCTGGCGGGCCTCAGTCCTTATCTCACCAGTAAAATCAAGCGCTATGGCGATTACATCCTCGATTTATTGACCAAACCCTTGACATTCCAGGAGATCATGGCTTGGCCAATGCGCTTCTCTACGCTAGATACTGCTGATTAGTACACCCAAAAACTACCGCCGTGCGGTTATCTCAGGCCGATGTGGGGAGAATTACACGTATCTCGGTCAGGGGTCGAAACGGCGTCTCGGTCCCTGCCCGACAGGCATACTCCCACTGAGCCTCACTAGGCAGCCCATAGCGTCGCCCTGTATGCACCGACAGCCGCGCACAAAACTCCTCCGCTTCGTACCAGCTCACCTGTTCCACCGGGCGATCGTTACCCTTAACCCTTGACGGCTCCGGCGGCATCTCCACCTTTACCTGGGGCAGCCCCGCCACCGCTCGCCATTGGGCCTGGGTCACCGAATACTTCCCTAGAAAGAACCCAGACACCGTCACCTTATGCTGTGGCCCTTCCCTGTCAAACCTATCCACCTCTGTCTCTGGTGAACCCATCAGAAACGTATCACCGGGGATCTGCATCATCCGCAGCGTCACCCCACCTGGCAGCGCCTCATCGTAATAGGTCACCCGCTGCTGCCGTTTATTAATGACTACATTGACTGCCTGGGCCATCGTTATTTTCCCCTCTCTCCTCGGCCCCAGGCTCCGCCTGGACCGACACACCTGAGGCTCCGCCTCAATACTCGTCTTCTACCCAATTCTCCAAATCAACACCAGGATACGCCCGAAAATCATCCAAATTGTTCGTCACCAAGGTCAAACTTAAACTCCTGGCATGACTAGCAATCAGTTTATCTAACGTCCCGCTACCATAAAGTCTGCTGAAAACGCCGCAAACCGTTCCATGACATCCACCAGCGGAGGACCAACAGGACGAATAATCAGCACCTCCCCCTGGCGTTCAATCTCATAATCAATATCAAGCCGCTCAAACTGTAGCTCCTTAGGAATTCTCACCGATTGAGAGTTACCACTCTGAAAAACACGAGTCCGCATCAGTGTTTGCCTTAACCATTACTTGTATACGCAAGTATATACAGAATTTAGCTCCATACTCAGTCCCAGGCTCCGCCTGGACTAGATGATCTGAGGCTCTGCCTCCAGAAAGACTGCTGGAGGCAGAGCCTCACACAATCCGCCACCCAGGCAGAGCCTGGGAGCCAGGGCAAGAGGGGAAAAGGAAAAAGAACTACTGAAGAGAGCCTGGGGGCGAACAACTCACTCGAAAACCGATATCGTTGTCGCGGTCGCCGGGTTGACCGCCGTAGCGCGAGGCGGAGCGGCAAAGCCAAGGATAGTAGAACCACGAGCCGCCGCGTAAAACTCGTGCAGCCCCTGAATCCTCGGTCAGCCAGGGACTTCCATCTATTGGGGCCTGATCATAGTTGCCATGCCAATGGTCCGCACACCATTCCCACACGTTGCCGTGCATGTCATACAGACCAAAGTCATTAGCCACCTCAAAACTCCCCACGGGTGTAGTCTGTTGCCTATATTTTCCCTTTGGTCCATCCCCATAGGAACCTGAATACCTGGTGCCACCAATTGTCTGATCCTGCCCATGATAATTAGCTATATCCGTCGTCAGAGTCTCCCCAAAATGAAACGGTGTCTCGGTCCTTGCCCGACAGGCATACTCCCACTCCGCCTCGCTCGGTAGCCGATAGTTCCGTCCCGTATACACCGACAGCCGCGCACAAAACTCCTCCGCCTCGTACCAGCTCACCTGCTCCACCGGGCGATTGTCCCCCTTAAACCTTGACGGGTCCAGCGGCATCTCCCCGTTAACCTGGGGCAGCCCCGCCACAAACCGCCACTGGGCCTGGGTCACCGCATACTTCCCCAACCAAAACTCAGGTACCGTCACCTCATGCTGTGGCCCCTCATCGCTTTTACGATCAGTCTCCCCCCTGGAAGACCCCATCCTAAACCTCCCATCAGGCAATGCCACCATCTCCAGGGTCAACCCATCCGCCAGTGGCTCCACCCACTGCCGTCCCTGCCGCCGCTGCCGGGTCACCACCCACTCCACCGACCGTCGCCCCGGCAATAGCCGCGTCAGCAGGTTACCGCCCTGCCGCTTCTCTAAGCGCCCTGTCCTAAATTCAAAGGTCTCTAGCTCAGGCCCTTCGGACTCTGCCGCCGATTGCCCCCCAGGCTCCAGACGGATCTCCGCCACCGTCACCATCTCTTGCTGTAGCTCTGGCCAGGACTCATCCACACCAATCTCTTCTGGCACAGCATCCGCATCCACAATCTGCGCCGTCACAAACTCCAGCGTCTGAAATGCTGGCAACGGTACAACAGTTGTCTTTTGTGCTCTTCGCTGACGTTGCTTTATTATCTGCTCTACTTCAACAGTTTCAGCTAATGTTCGATAAGCCCCACCCATAGCCTTGAGTACATCTAAGGTCACGGCAGCAAAGGGAGCCACCATACCACTGGCCTCTAACCACTCTGGCTCTGGTGACAACAGCGCATCAAAGCTCTTTAGAGATATACCAATCTCATCGGCAATTTTTTCCGAAAGCTTAGTAAATACCTCAAATGTCATATCAGGATCCGATGCTTTGACAATTAACCGTCGCACATCAGGATCAAAATCATAAACCGGCTCTCCCTGACTATTAGTTCCTGATTTTTTGTCCAATAAGCCACTCATAAAAACTTCTGCCACATGTACAGATATAGCTTTTTGACAAAGTTTCTCCTGAATCAGATTCACCACCGACAGGCTGACAGGAGCGGCCGCCATATATCTGGCTAACTGTTTAGCTACAGGTGAAGCCAATGACCCGAAAAAGCGATTTACGCGCGTTTCCGCTGATAGATTAGAGATGCTACTAACACCACTAAACGGATATTGATGCAACAACCCAACATCAAACCACACACCAGGAGTGCGCATGTTCCCTACACCTGATATAACTTTAGCCCACTGATGCATGGGAGCTGATTCTAGAGTAACAACAGGAAGAGACAACGGTTTAGATGGCATATATTCCCCCACCTCATCATCAGTTTCCCAACCGACCAAACCATCAATAACCAATTGGGTATTAGTTACTCCCGGCAATAGAGCACTCAGTTGCACAGGGTCACCACAACCTAACTCAGTTTGCTCCCAAAGTCGCTCGGGCAACAACTGTACAACCGTAGTTGGCCCCTGATGTGACAAGCGTTCGAGCCACTCATATATAGTTAATGATTCTTTCAAAGTTCTCGACAGCTGAGGTTGCGGACGCTGTTGCCACAGGGGCGAAAGACAATCACTCACCAACAAAATCAAACGTCGCCCCGATGGATGCATCAGCTCACGCAAACTACGAGGCTTAACACTGTATTTTTCAGAAGAGCTTTGAGTAGAAGGCTTAAGAGACTTACCTGCAGAATCATTCTTTTCAGAGATAACCTGCCCTGGGATGTAGGGCCAAAGCTCTAGTTCTCCTTGGCTAGATGCCTGTAATCGCCAAGTACGCAAGTTACGAAAAGCACCCAAGCGCTCTAATACTTTCTTTTGAAATTCTTCAACGGTTTTTCGCCACACAAAACTCATGGCAGATTCTTCGATCACTAGCTCTAGGTCTAACCAACGCTCTAGCTCTGGTTTTACCACTGGTACCCGTATACGCTGAGCCGCAATTTGTTCAACCGTTGCATCTTCGTCAAGTTCATATCGCGTTAGCGATGGCACCTTACGCATTAGAGGACGCAGAGCACGACTAAGATCAATAGCATTTGGCAGGGCCGTTGCCGCTGGAGCCTGAAAGGGTAAGCCCGATGTTTCATGGATATCTACCTCTTCATCTGGCTGATCTAAAGAGTCAGCCGCAAATACCGGCAGGGATAAAGGCTCGGCATCAGCCGTATCGATTGGGTCACTATCCTCAAACCGTACCTTTGCTCCAGATGTTTCCGTAGTTTTTGGCTGACTCTGGGCCACCTCTGCTACAACATCAATCCGCTCAGCTAACCACAGAGCATCTGCAATCTCCTCATAGGTCAGCTCTAAACCAGCCTGCTGTAGCCGATCGATCAGCCGATCAATCATGCCAGCTCATCCTGCTCAGACTCATCGCCTTCATCCGTTTCATCTTCAAGATCTTCAGCACTGGTAAGATTCTTGAGTAATGACTTGATCAATCTCTTTCGACTACTACCCACTGGCGACCGATCCCGAGTCACCATAAAAATAGCATTTAGCAACTGATCGGTGGCCAGATCTCCTTCTTGCCGACGCTCTAAAAAGGTTTGAATCAGCTCATCTCGTATATCTGTAGCCGCCTTTTTACGTTCCTGGGCAACGACTTCTCCATACTCATTGGCAAGCTGGTCATATTCCGCATCCAAATGGGCCGCAACAATACGCCCTAACATCGCCTTATCTGGTTGAGGCATTCTTAATCGCAAACAACGGCGTAAAAATGCTGGTGGAAAATCTCGTTCCCCATTACTAGTTAGAATCACCAATGGAAAAGCTCTACAGCTAATTCGCCCGTTGGGTACAGTGTAGTATCCATTGTCATTCCAGGTGCTTGGTTCATCAGGGTCAGAATACGCTGTACGAACCCTAACGTTAGGTGCAATTTCTTTAATGCGATCTAACTCAGGAATCTCGAACCAACCTTCTTCAAAAATAGATAATAGGTCATTGGGCAGATCAATATCGCTTTTGTCAATTTCATCAATCAGCAATATTCTAGGCTTATCACTAGGTAGCAGTGCCGTCCCCAAAGGCCCAAGAGTAATATACTTACCAATAGATTCAGGTTTCTGAACCGTTTTTAGGACCTCTTGTTGATTCAACTGCCCCTGGCTCAACTTAGTAAGCTGCTCGGTCTCTTGCAAACGACCAATGGCATCGTATCGGTAGAGACCATTTTTCAAAGTAGTACGGGTAGTAATAGACCAATACAAAACTTCCCCTAACATTAACTCCTTAGCAACTTTGTAAGCTAAAGAGGATTTACCAGTACCAGGTTTACCAGTAATCAATAAGGGACGCCGCAAATAAATGGCAGCGTTGATCATATCCACTTGAGCAGGAAGCATCTGAAACGTATCTGCCCGCTGCTTACGCCGATCCACCCCTGGAGCTACTGAATCACCAAATGGCCGCCAACTCGGGGGAGCTGGCAATTGCCAATCAGCATTGGGGACACCTGTGTCTTTGAAAACTTGCCAGTTTTGAGGTTGCTCAGTCATTAGCTATATCTAAGGGTATCGCTTAAGTCAATTAGACATATCGAAACTAGGCAGATTGAGGATACTGAAAATCTGGAGGTAGCAAATATGGATCATCCCACATTAGTGACAAATATTGGCCAATATGATCACCATCTAAACGTCTATCAAAAACTGTCCCAGGTATTTCTTGCAAACTGCAAGAATCTAATAATTCATTTAAACAATCCTCACAAGTAACTCCAGACTGAAGCTGACGCAACCAAACAGCCGATGGCATTGCTGAACGCGATAGTAGGGTAAAGATGTGGTTTTTACTAGCACCTGCAGGGGTAGGGACAGTAGTTAACTTCACTCCAAACATCCTTTGGTTTTGCTTTTTTCTAAGTTGTCTATTAAGGGCTGAAATATCAGTACAATCAGACAGTAAAAAATATTGATTGCTGGAGCTGGTGCACTGTTGCACCAGCTCCCATCGTCTTTTCCACTTAGAGCGATCGACTCGTCTGTTCGACAATCGATCATTAGAGCGTAAAAACACTCCGTCCTCATGGCTCATACCTAGAGTCTCTTCAGGATCTTCCTCTGGCAGACTACACCAACTATCTACAGGTAAATCCATTAACTCAGAGGGCAAAAAAATGTGTAATGACTTTGGCAATGCCGAAAACTTATCTGCACAAGAGGTTATTAATTTTCTTACAGTTGGTTCAATTTCATCAACCTTAAACGTTAAGGGTTTATCAGGAGTGTCTTTTGGCAAGTAGACATTTTCAGCACTACCTAAGTTGAGACGATATTGCCCAATATCTGCGATATACCATCCACGGACACTATATACCCGTTGATTATCCTGGGCAGATTTTTGAACAACCTCAGAAACACGAACCAAGAAACACGAGAGCACGTCTTGTTGCTCCTGCTGATAGGCTGCAATCTGATCTAAACATTCATCTGTGGTTAATACCTCAGGCAGCATAGCTAATTCATTAGCTAACCATTCTTGAAGACCTGAAATGTGCAGATCATCTCGCAACAGTAGCTCGCCTACAAACATAATCAAAGGTTCATAGGGAGCTTCAGTATCACTTTGGCTACATTTATCAAGTCTATTGACTAAGACTTTGATATCACCTGGGACTGGCTGTGACCGGATCCAGCTATTCGATGGTATACATTGGTAAAAAACACTATCGACAGTCTGTTTTGCCTCAGCATAAATATCAACCAAACAGTTGCTCAAAGTAGTTAGATTTTCTCCCTGTAAGCATTGACGAATCTGATCAATTTTGCTAGCAAGCCGCCCAATGTCATTTTCATACAACTTCAGGCTTTCTTCTAGACGATACTCGTCCGCACCTTTACTTCCTCCCAACTGAGCTTTTTCTCTTTTATAGGCTTCTTGGCGTCTTGTCAGCTGGTCTTCTAAACGTTGCAATGTCAGCCTTAAGCTTTGATAAGAATTATTTTCAGGCACTTCAGACATTCAACAGGTCCTCCAGTTCCGCTTCTAAACGAGAAATATCATCGGCTAATCGGTTGAGGGTATGCTCCGTTTCATATTCAGCTACACCTTTAACACCTCCCAGTAGAGCTTTTTCTCGTTCTATTTGCTCTTGCTTCACTTGGATTTGTTGTTTGATACGATCAACTTTCATTTGCTGGCCTAGACCAAGTTTTTTGGATACAGGCACAGTCTTACCTTGAGCAGTAATTTGCTCAGAGCGAGGCCCCTTAACCCACTTATACACAGGCTCCGGTCCCCCCTTCTCTCGTAGCTTTCCTTGCACCTGCTTCGCTAACGCCTCCATATCTGGCCACAGCGGCTGCCCTTCAAGCACCTCAAGCACCGCCCGCGAAAACATTCCTGTCCCTGCTACCCTATCATTCTTCGCCACCCCATAGTCCGCTGCCGCAAACAGCACAAACTGCTCCGCCTTTTCTACTTCCCCCGTGGCACTGTAACGCTGCCCTGCCCCCTCCGCCTGTCCTGTCTCGTATAGCCCTTGAAAGTAGCTATTCGCACAGGCATCAATCCAAAAAATCTGCCGCCCAAACCCAGCCCCATGGGCCGCCGTCGCCAGGGCCTGCACCAGCGAATCTAGCTCCAGGTTCAGCTTATTCTCCGCTGTAGTATCCGCAAAAAACAGACGCCGTGTGGCCGACTGCGTCTTGGTCAGCACCCCGTGGCCACCCCAAAACACCTGCAGCCCCTCCCCCTGCCTCTGCTCCGTAATCAGCTGATCGCGAATAAACCCATCAATGGCAGCACGGGTGGCAGGATACACCGTTACTCCTTTGGCCTTAGCCTGGATCAGCAGCGGTTCATTTTTTGGCAGTGGTGACCCAAAAAAATGTACCTGATTAGGCGGCACTTGGTGGGTCAGCAACCAATCCATAAATCCTAGACCATCCTGGACCGGACCATCGAGGTCGTAATTTGAGCCCAGACCATAGGTTTCAACACCCACCACAAGGGCATGAACCAGAGCTGGGTTGGGAGTTATTGTCATAGCAGACAGGGTCATGGCAGAAAATCGGTAATGGCATCCCAGGTAGCATCATTGGCCCAATAGGCCCCATGGGCCTCGGGGAATGGCTGTCTATTGTCTACCAATACATCGGTCATTTTTCCAGCAAACAGACCATCCTGATTGCCAACGTAGCTTAAAAAGTCTCGTAAATCATAGATATTTAGCCAGTTTTTGTAACTACTCAGGCTTAAAAAATTAGAGAGTTTTCCCAGGTTACAGAGATTATCAGCTAGCGTAATCCAAATATAGGAATTGGTAACCTCCTTGAGCAAGCCCAAGGGTCGCATCAAACTCAGT
>NZ_JAYGIG010000060.1:0-17081 GCF_034932105.1 Leptothoe sp. PORK10 BA2
TCACTGAGTTTGATGCGACCCTTGGGCTTGCTCAAGGAGGTTACCAATTCCTATATTTGGATTACGCTAGCTGATAATCTCTGTAACCTGGGAAAACTCTCTAATTTTTTAAGCCTGAGTAGTTACCCTTAATAGCTTCTAAGTCATCTAACTGGGTTATAGCCTCAGCAGCATCTTTCTGTGCTTCCACCTCAGCTCGCATCTGGGAAAACTGTTTTTCAAGCCGTTCAGGACGTTCCCTGTACTCCTTAGCTAAATCGTTAAGTCTGCGAGTTAATTCGCTACCATCGATACCTACATCAATTAGCTGCTGCAGCTTACTTTCCAGCGTATCTTCTACGTTTTCGTTAGGTTCTTTTTTGGAATAGAAAGATTCATATTGTTCAGGAGAGGTTTCTCTGGCCCAAGTATGAACGTCTTTCAGCGTTTTATGTTGGCAGTGTCCATGGTGACACTTAAACCCCAACCCCCCGCCCGGTTGAATTAATAAAGCTGTTCCATTATCAATGCCATCAGTGTGAGTATCGACCCAGGGGCACGTAACTTCTATCTTCTCGCCAACTTGATATTTAATAAGACCTTCCTTTTCAAATATCTTATAGATGGGGTCTCGCACAGCTATAAGCTGATCAAATTGATCCACGCTTCCTTCAATACTTCTTCCAGATAAATGAGCTACTGCATCAAGATCTAACTTATATGCTTCGATAATTTGTTCTGGTGTGTAATATTTGCATCCGCGAGTATCTTTGTATGCCGTAACTTGATGCGGTTTATTCAACGATTCTTTATTATTCCAACCACCTGGGAGACGACCATAACGGGTTACCCCTTTCATTCCAGGATCCTTACCATCTGTGGCGAGTCCTTGAGCTACCAAGGCATTAAGAACCGATTCAGCTAACTGTCGATCCGTAACCGGCACCGAAAGGAAATACCACGCTTGATAATTTCCGGGAGACGTTTCAAGCCAATAGGTTGGGGGTAAGACTATTTTTTCAAAGGGTACTTTTGTTCCAACATCATCAATCATCACTGCAACCATGGCGACAAATTCGGTTTTTCGTCGCTTATTACCCTTAAAGACAGAAATGGTGATATATCGGTTGTTATTGCCCCGATGGTAGAACTTGCGTAAGATAAGGTCTGTTAGCTTTTTAGCTGTCCAGTTTCCGATTTTAGGAGCTTGCTCAAATTCACAAACTAAAGGCCATAATTTGTCAGGACAGACTGCCAATAACGCATCGATATAAATTTCGTACTTTACAGCTGTTTTATCGATCCATAAACAGTGCTTGCTGACTTTTTTCAATGGAGATATACTTTTAGACATCAGAAATTGAAACCGATGAAAGGCGGTTTTTCCATATTCCGATCTGAAGTTAAATTCTTTTCTCTGGACCCTCGATGTCATTATCCTCGGGGGTTGTTGAATTTAGAGAATTGAAATTTAATCCATAGTCGGGTTAACTGAGTACCGATTCTAGATTGTTAGAAAAAGTGGAGCCAATTTTTTGCCAACCCACTTAAACCCCTCTTATAGCAAGGGTTATTTAGATTTTTGGCTAGGTTTACGCCCCCTTCCACTGATATTTTTTTTGCTATATGGCTGAGGGGATAGCGTCTTGGTTTGATTGCCTTTGAATTTGCAAACAACACGCCCCTTATTGATATAAGGTTCTGCCCAAATTCCTTGTTTGTTATCTAGCTGAGCCGCGATGTCTTTGAAGACATCAGCATACTGAAACCAATAATCATTAAGCTTTCTTAGCTGTGGGTATCTGGCTTTGTTATCTATATATCGCTCAACAAGCTCTCGAACGATTTCAAATAAATTCCAGTGGTAGGGCAATTCCAATTCTTGATCTAAAAACGGGTTTTGCCGATCTACCCTCATAGTTCGCCTTTGAGTACGCGCCAATGCTGCCCGGTTTTTTAGCCCCACAGGCTTATCTGTAAGGGCAGTGTGACAGCAATACCGTTCGAGCAGGAGCACATATAAATGCTCCCAAGCGTTTTTAAAAGGTAGTTGCATATCAAGTTCAGGCAAGTCATATAGAGATTTGAGTATTGATAGCTCGATAAAAACCTGCTCCCCTTCTCTTTCATGACCAACAACATACTTATGTGAGCATGGCCACTGATGGGCTTTCCAGAGCGTTTGGTCTTTCTGGATAAGCCAGAGAAAGGTAGCTGTTTCTACTTGATCGAAAAAACTAAATAGGTATTGCTCTACTCTTTCAAGATCAGTTTCTTTACGACCGTTTTGAATTACGGTGGCTATTACATCGACTACTGGGTATACGCCCAACGGCAAAGTAATAGGCCAATATTCTTCAACGGCTGGTACTGGAGCATTTAACCTACAGGTCAACTCATGATTAGTGCGACAAGCTGCGAAATAGTAGGGAATTTTCGCTAATGAATGACGCATTGGAATAAGTGAGTTCATCATTTATGCACAAATGAAACGCTGAAAATTCTGTAGTCAGTTGAGATCGCAGTCTCCATTAGTCACGGTCGTCCCCAGACTTACGCCGTCCGTCCTCAAATTCCGCTGGCGGTTCAAACTCTGGCACATCTTCACCCAGAGACTCAAGCCATTTGACAGCTCCAGCCTCTAACGCTTCAGCAAGACTCATACTCTGTAAAACGCATACAGACTTCAGTTTTGCCAACAGCTCTTTGTGTAGGTCGACCGATGTTTGTATGTAATTTGGGTCTTTACGTCGGCTTCTGGCCACTTCATTACTCTGCATAAATCGCTCCCATTCTTACACATCAACGCTTTCATTGTATTTTTATACCTTTACTGTTTGCATGTTTGCAACCTTGGTACCAAAATGCTAGCATGACACTCAACAGACAGCAAATCAGGTTGATATTGCCTGGTGCTGCCACATCTGCCAGCTAGGAGACGAGCGCTAAACCGGTACGAAAACTAGCTCTATCCCTTGTGCATCAAATATTTGAGGTTTAATTGAATGACTAACCAACTTTTGACTAAAGCGTCTGCTGCTGCCACATCTGCCAGTTCTAGCCAGGTCTCCCAACCTATGGGTTTAGACATTGGCAACGGGGCTTTGAAACTCGTTACAGGGTTAGGTGAACATCGTTTAGAGTCCTATGTGACTTATCTGGATTCCCGGTTATCGATGGGGCAAACCCAGGGCTATGTCGAATATATCCAGGGTGATCGGACTGACCTACACGGTAAGCAATGGATCGGCGGGATTAACGCTTACTACCACGCACCCACGGCACTAGCGCGGGTGACCGATGACAAGACCGGCAAAGTTGATCTTGGGTTACAGCTCCTGCTGTCTGCCTTGTCATTGCTGCCCTATCGGTCTGAATGGGTGCTCTCTCTCTCTGTCTCAGTTCACGATGGGGCCACCCTCGGCAAGGGGCTCAAATCTGCTTTGGAAGGTGATCATACTGTTGTTCTCAATGGCAAGCGCTCAACTGTTGTCGTCACTGTAAACGGTGTTCTTGAGGAAGGCACGGGAGCTGTTATCAACTATCAGAAACAGTCTGATTTTACTAATGCTTTGGTCTATGACCTGGGCAATGGAACGCTGATTGTATCTAGCTTTAACGGTCTGGCAATGACCGACCGTAGCTACTCTAATAACGGCGGTGTTGAATCGCTAATTGATGCGATCGCAACCAATGATTTAGTTCGGAAACACCTAAAGCGTGAGGCCGACCGGCACCTAATCAGGACCGGGATTGAGTCAACACAATTCACCTACGGCACCCAGTATCCAGACTGGAAATTTACCGATGCCTATAAGGCAGAGTTGCCCCGCTGGGTGGATCGGGTGCTTAAGCCTATGGTCAGACCCACAGAAGACCGTATGGCATCAGCTACCGCTCTAATTGCCATCGGCGGCGGTGCGTGTCTACCTGGCATCAAAGGACTTTTGACTAAGCGCAATATTCAAGTGTTGCCCGATCCACAGTGGGCCAATGCTCGGGGGCTATATGCCTATGCCGTCCGCAAAGTTGCACAGGAGGGCTAATCAATGAGGGTATCTATCGAAAAAGGTTTTCAGCCGTTGGTGCTGGAGGTTATGGAACAAATCCGGGTGGACGATCCGAAGCTAGCCATCAATCACATTATTGGCAGCTGGGCCGCTGGCCAGCAGTGCCCCAATCTACCAGCATCAGGGCATCAGGTGGCTACCCAAACAGAGACGGGGGATGAGTTTTCACAAATCGCAGATTGGAGCTAAGACGGCATGAACGCATCCCAAATTCGGCAACAACTAGATGACTGGAATGCTCCAGGGGCAACACTTCCCAGTGAAATCGAAGTGGAACAACTTTCCGAAACTTGGGAGGCGATGAAGCCCAAGGTTCTAGAGAGTTACTGGCCAGTCATCTACGACCGATTTTCATTAGTTCGTAGCAATCTAAAACGGAACCAATAATGACCACACAAAAGCAAGCCTTAGCCACCATCAAACAGGGTGGTCAAATACAAAACACCCTTTTGTTTGATGACCAGGGCTACCCCAAAGGTCAATTGACAGCAAAACAGGTAAAAGCCCTGCTCTCAAAGGGTTTGACTAAAACAGTTTTGTTTGATCAAACAGTAGTTATCAAATAGATTTTCTGAATACTCACGATGAACATCACCGAAAACTCAACATTTAAGCAACTTTATGTCACCACTGGTCAGGGGATTGAATACCGCATTCCCAAACAGTACCGGGCTGATTTTCTCGCTTTCATTGGTGCCACTGGCCAAACCTTTCCACTTAATGATTGGCATTCACCCAATACTCAGGCTGCATTAGAGCAATACGGTGAACGCATTACACCAGACCCACGGCAACAGCTCACGATCTTTGATGCCCTGGGCACTTCTGAGCCAACGACCAGTAACAGCCGTTGGTAATCCAAAGGGGATAGGAAGCCCTGGAAAAGCCCTACCCCCCTTTACCTGCTCAACCAATAAACAGGATTTAACCATTATGCACATCAAACCCTTGGAATACCGGGTTCATATGGCCTTGCTGGCCTGCATTAGTCTAGGTGGCCTATTCAGTACGGTCAAAATCAACGCCACTATAACCGCCTGGACTGCCCAACGGGACAGCACCCAGGCCCACCAGGCCCAAATCACCGCCATAGAGAACCGGGCCGACATTGCCCAGGCTGCCATAGACAACAAAGTTGACCAGTACGGATCTGTGAGCCTTGGTTGGTACACCTGCGACCCGGGAAATGAGCCGCTTTTTGATAGCACTCCATTTGTGGATGACCCACTGCTAGAGGTAAGCGACTCCCACGATCGCGTTATCGGAACGCTGGCCTTTGGCGTTTTTTATTTTTCACCTGAAAACTGCACCCTATAAGGAAGCTTAACCATGACAGTACTAAAATCACCCCAGATCCATGATGAACACGTTTTAGTAGCCATGATTATGTCGCCTATCCGAGGGGGACAACGGGCATACCGTCACCTATCAAGCGTGCGCGGGTTTGGAATCATTGCATCCATGATGACCGTGTACTGTGCAGGGCTTTCCATAGAGTCCCTAATGGTATCTATGCCAGCCACCATGAGATCGGGCGACTATGCCGAGGTTGCCAGGGGACAGGGTTCTAGGGCAGCACTTGAGGCTATCAAGCGCGAGCGCCGGTTTATCCCTAAGCCATATGTGAATGATGGGGCAAAGTTAGGCCGCTTGAACCCCTGGCCAAACATCCAGCGCACCATCCTACAAAACTATTTCCAATGGCTTCCCCTGTGGATTAAGGGCCGGGTGGCTAGCGACTATTGGACCGTGTGGAATCAGCCGGGCATCTTGGTTTTGTCCGTCGTGTTTGCTCTCACCATTCAACGGTTTGAGGGGATGATCTGGCGCAAGAAAACACCTGACGAGACCCTAGCCGAGTTCGAAGAGGCCAACGCTCTTGAGGCTGTTGAGGCTGACCCTAGGGCGATCGCACTGGCGGCATATAAAGCAGGCCAGCACAACGCCCAGGGCCTGGGGGGAATCATCGGTACGTTTATAGCTGTGGTGCTCCTCTATGGCCTAGAAATTGCTGCTTTTGCCGGTAGCTTTGCGGGTGCCGGTAATTGGGTGATCAATACCATCTATGCCGGTCTGAACATTTTCGGGTTTGAGATTTTTGATCGCATGGGGGATGACCAGTAATGACCTACCGAAACGCTTTTGTACAGGAGTCTAAATCACTCCGATCTAAAGGTTCGCAGCTTGGCCAGATTCACCAACTGTATAAGGCCATGGGCTTGACCACCGCTGGTCTTTCCGGCCTGGCCCTGCTGTCCTCTGGCGGCGCGTTGTTGCCTCTCATTGTTGGAGGTCTTGCCTATGCGGGGGCACTCCTCAGCGAGAACCAGCGCACTAAAAAACTCCAGCCGTTGCCGTGGGTATCCAGCGACCTAGGGACCATCGCCGCCGGTGCGCTCCACCAGGCCCAACCCGCTGGCCTAGGGGTTCAAAGCCACCACTACCTAGGCCCTGAGGATAAGGCCCTGTTTTACTTGGTGAACTACCAGGGCCAACGGCTTACCCAGCTGGCCGAAAGTATGGAGGTTGATCAGTTTGATCACATCCTCACCAACCTGGTGGATCACCTTATCACCGCTCATGAGGGTGCGCTGAATCATCCCGATCTATTGCAAGGTGCCTTGCAGGTGGACTTCCTAGATGCTGCGATCGCAAATCTCCCGACCACTGCCGCCGCTACGGTTGGGGCTCATACCAGGTTGGCAGCTGTAGAGGTTGCCGCGTTGCCGGTGGGCACTCAAAACGCTGAAACCCCTGGCCTGTATGCCACCGGCGAAAATGGCGCTCCAATGCCTCACTCGCCTGGTGCTGACTCCATCCGCAGCGATTGGCAGGCAGTTTTTGCCCGTGTTGTAAATCAAGCCGAGTTCCCCAGCGTGTTTATTTTTGGCAGGCAGGGCACGGGCAAAACCACCACAGTAAACTATCTTCTCAGCCTAATCACCAATCGAAAGGTGGTACTAGACCCCCATTACCGATTTGGAGCATGGCAGGGTTGCGAGGTTAAGGGCCAGGGTATGAACTATGCCGAGATAGACGAGTACATAACTGAGTGTCTAGACGATATACAGATCCGCTATCAGATGTACGCAACGGTGCCAAACTACCGTCCTGATATCGTCACCGTTGTTTGTGAGGAGCTAACCAACTGGGCCGAGCACATCACCAGGGGCAAGGCATTCACTAAGGCCAGCCTGAGCGACTTTAGAAAGGCTGGTTATCAGTCCATCAGCGTTGCCCATGGTGAAACCAATACAGCCCGTGGGGGGGCTACTGGTACCCGGAAAATGAGGGATGAAGGGGAGGTTCATATCAAGCTGATGTCTAAGGGTAGAGCCCTGGTCACGTTCCCAGATGAGGAGCCGTTTATTCTGCACTATCCCAACCTTGAGCCATACATCCAACAGCCAGCCCCTAGACCTAATCAGCCAGTCACTAAACCGCCCGTAATGGGTTCTGCTCAGTCTTCAGTCTGGGTAGAAGCTAAGGCCCAAATGGTGCGCGTCAACAGCCCATTACTGCCAGTCATGGAATGGATTGAGGGAAGGGAAAACAAGACTTTCACCCTGACCCTAGCCAAGGAAAACAAACAGTTACGCACTGCCTTAGATGGGGCCATTGGCCTTACTGGTGATAGCCCTAGGGCAAAAATAGAATGGGCAATTTCAGTGCTGCTAAACCGTGGCCTAATCGTCGATTCTGATGGCAGTTATAGGCAGGTTTAAGTATGTCTTAGGTCGCTGGGTTGGGTCTGGGTTGGGTCAAAAAAATATGCCTGGGTCACCCCTGGGTCAACTATGGGTCAAGCGACCCAGCGACCCAACCCAGCGACCCAGCGACCCAACCCAGGCATTGACCCAGAACCAACCCAGTAATTTTAGATGACATAAAACCGTTAATTGCTAACAGTAAAAATGAACAAGTTTTGGAGAATTAAACAATGCAAAATTCAGCAGATTTATTCACTCAAAAGCAACAGTTAAAACAAAAGCTTGATCAGCTAATTGAGAATTACGATCCATCCGGTGCAGCCCTTCTAAATATGGTGACTGACATGGCAGAAAGCTATCCAGCGTTGCAGCATGTAGCAGAGCTTTTAGCAGTAGCCTGTAGCCAGATGCGAATCCTTGAGCATCGGCATGAGCTACTGAATAAGCACGGGATTCCTATCGAATAGAGTTGAGCTGATTTCCAAAAATAAAGCCTCTGGGTAACACCGGGGGCTTTTTAATAGGTACTCATGTACTTGACTAACCACAGTTAGTAAATGTTGTTGCTTGGAAGGGAGTTCTATTCAACCTTAGTTGCCAAGGGGTTTTTGACCTTAAATCCGAATAGGTAATCGCTATATATAATGCATTGATTTAAATCAATAATATCAATAGATTTTAAATAATTTCTATTTTGCGTATGGATATAGAGTCGGCAAAAAGTTAAGTGTTTAAAAGGTGACATTTTAGGATGCTAAAGCGCAAATGCCCGCCAGTGAAGGGAGCTGTGCTTTTTATTTCGCACCATGTGGATAATTGGTTGAACCATGGTGCTCAGTTATCCACAAAACCTGTGAATTTATCCACGGGTTTTCCACAGAAATAGCTCAGTTATCCACAGATAAAGTCTATTTCATTATTCTTCAGGCTTGCTATCATTTGCCTAGCTATCGCTGAATATCAAAATAACAAGCGTGAAAACTAGGGAAGAAGTCGTTGATTATTTAGAGTTGCATTTAGAGGCATTACGCAAAAGGCGTGAGCAGCTTCATGCTGCATTAGAAAAGGCAGATGCAGCTATTGATAGTATCTCTGATGTCATTCAGTACTTCGACTCTGACGAGGCTTACGAAATTGATGCTATGTTATCTGCCTCATCTGGTGTTTTGGGGCCAGATGACTTAAGGCAACCTCGATACAGAGACATGAGCTTGTCCGAGGCGATATCCAAGGTTTTTTGGGAGCAAGAGGATCAAAGACTCCCTCTCAATATTGAAGAGTTGACAGAAAAAATATATGCAGTAGCTTTGACTGACGTAGCTACAGCCAAAGCGTGCCGCGCGAGCCTTACAGCAACGCTTTATAGAATGACGAAAAATGGCTCTCCAGAGATAAGTAAGGTCAGGAAAGGCGTCTATAAGTTTAATCCTCAAGCTTATGAAGAACGCATCTTAGGGATTAAATACCATGAAATCAAGTAGCCTTCTTGACGTTAAAACAGCGGCTAGGCCACCGCCAAACCGCTGTAGGAGTTTATATAAACCAGTCAGTGTGGCGAAATCGAACGCGCACCCGAGTAAGAATCGGGTTGTTTATGGAGTTACAGCTCCTCAACTTGCGGGTTCAAGTCACACCACTGACACGCTATATGGAGGGTATATAGGTATTCCCTTTGCCCTCCATGGTAGCTCCGTTTTGATTTTTTCTAGTCACGTTTGTGACACTTTATAGCCAAGCCCTGGAGGGCACAATAATGATCATTCCTGAATTAGGTAATTTTGAAATTCGCAAAAATGCTCATGGTGAATGCAGTGTCTATGACTTGATTGCTGTAGTCGGAGGTCAAAAAGACCCATGCAACGTCTGGAAACATCTCTGCAAAGAGTATTCCGAAGTTCTGACATTTTGTCAGAACTTCAAATTTCCCGGTCGTGGCCAACGAGCAACACCAGTCACTAACAAGGAAGGATGGGCCTACATTCTGGGATTACTGCCTGGTGTGATGGGTAAAAAGTACCGTGAAAGCGTAGCCAAATTGGTTCTTCAGTATTTAGATGGAGACGTTAAACTAGCTGCTGAAATTGCAGATAGGAACGACAACCAGGAACATCTAGAATGGCTTGAAGCCAGAATCAGAAGTAAGCTCACACGCAAGAACTTTACGGGTGTATTGAAAGCCCGTAAAGTCCGAGGACGCGGTTACTCAATTTGCACTAACAAGATATACCTAGGTCTTTTTTGTGGAACAGCTAAGCAACTTAAAGCAAGTAAAGGGCTTAGGGAAAAAGATAGCTTGCGTGACAACTTATCGATTGCTGAATTAAATCAAACCGCCTTTACTGAGGATCTGAGCGGCAAGCGCATCAACAAAGTTGACGCTTATGGAAATGATAAATGCGCATCTGAGTGCTTATTCGTAGCCCAAAAAGTTGCTGACTTTTCGAAAAATATCCTAAGCGCCTAGCTTCTAGAAAGCACAAAGCGCAGGTGCTACATCTGCGCTTCAATTGCATGGGCCGCGTGTGGGTTACCAGTCTGGATTCCTAACCCTCGGCTGCGGGCTCCAATCCTCCGGCGGTTCTATAGCCGTATTATACTGATTTTTTGCAGTTATCAGCCGAATCAAGTAACCTACACACACAATAAATCTACCGCAAGAGATGCTAGGACGTTTTTTAGCCAATCAATTTTTCGATTTTGTAAGAAATATACCTAGCGCAGCCGAGCAGAACTATCAAGCTGCAAACACAGGTTTTACAAGAAAAGTAGTCTGCTATAACCAAGGGCAAATTCTAAATTATTGGTATGACGTAAATGAAACTCATAAAAATCTCAAAAACGAATACCATCGGTTGACTTCGCTTCGAAGGACACTGGACGTAAGAGATATAGCAGAGCTTGAAGACTTAAGGAAAAAGTTAATAGAAGGGATGAGGAGTCGATTTAAATTGATTAATCATCAGAATTTTAGCTTTATGCATGAGGTTTACAAGTGCCAAAGCTTTGGACAAAAAAAGCCCAGATTTTGTATAAAAACCACATATAAAAAAGGCGAAGATGACTTTGTTGTAACGCTTGATAGAGACGATAGTTTTGTAGATGAAAAAAGATATAAAACCAGTCAAAGCAAAGCTTTCAGTCAGATAAGGAACTCAGGAAAGTATTATATTTGCAACAATATCCCTGGGAGTATTAAAAAAGAGCGATACTTCAATTCTAGAATTAATATAGAGAGTGCTAGAAAATTCTATCCAGTCCCCTGGAAAATCAAGAACTTCCAATTCCGTCACTCTAAAAAAGTAGACTACGAGTGGAGAAGGTATTGGATTAAAAGAAATTCTTCAGAACGAATTCCACAAGAAGATCTCCCTAGGGATTATTACTACAAATCAACACTTATTATCCCAATTGCTTTAGATACAACATCTTTGTCTGCTGATTTTCTAAAAGACTTTGACAGCCCTAAAGATAAAATAAGCCTGGGTTTTCTATGCATGGATCACGAAAACATTAACTTCTTCAATGAAAAGGATCATGTTGATGTAGGCTATTTTTTCGCAGATATAATTTCTCTTTATATGTATGCGTTTTTAAAATGTACAGTTTACTCCAGTGCTTTCAAGTCAGCATGTCAATTGCTTAAAAGCATAAATTCAGCACGATAAAGACTTCCAAAGCTAAAAATACATCTAAGAGCTTCATTTTAGGATTGGTTTAAAGTACGCACAAATTTAGAGTGCCATAGAAAGCCAGATGTGCTAGCATCAAGCGACGCAAATGTGCACAAAGTCGTACATTGACCACATAGGATAAATGAACTTTCTACAAAGGCTCTTTGGTATCAAGCCTGACTCTGACCAAGCCACTGGTTCTACGTATGATCAGAATAGCCGAAAGCTCCATGTGATAGATATTGGAGAAGAAATTGCTGACATTTTTCAAGAGTTAAATGACAAAGAAGTTCAAAGCTATCTAAGGAGCCGTACTAAGCAGCAAAGTCAAAAGGTTTGAACCGAAATAGGTGTTTCCTTAAAGATGAGAAATTTACTGTTGTATCCCTAGTTAACGCTAGGGATTTTTGTTGTAAAGCCCCCTTTCAGTCATGCACCCTGGCTGCCTGACACATCTATGCCCAACCCCTGATTTATCAGGACTGTCGGATACATGCACTTGCCAGATCAAGGCTTTCAGCCGGTGAGATACCCTGAAATTGGGGTTACCAGCACAGGTGAAATGATAACGGTATATCAATGGTTTGAGATACTGATGTCAGGCCGTCAGCTGTGGATGTTGCTTCCTTCAAATTATCTGTACTTAACTACCCAACCAAACGGTAGTAGGTAGCCCGACTGATACCCACTTGCTTACAAATCTCGGTAATGGGCATTTCCCCAGCTTCAGCCAACCGTTTAGCTTCTAGCTCCTGGCCTTTGGTAACTGTTTTCTTACGACCACCTTTACGCCCACGGGCACGAGCAGCTTTCAAGCCTGCTTCGGTACGCTCCTTAATGATGTCCCGTTCCAACTCAGCAATGCTGGCCATGGTTCTGAAGAAAAACTTACCCATAGCGGTTGAGGTGTCGATCTGGTCCTGAATGGAGCGCAGCTCTACACCCAGGCTTTCAAGCTGTTCAGATAGCTCAATCAGATGCTTGGTGGAACGTCCAGCCCGGTCGAGCTTCCATATCACTAGGACATCGCCTTTCCTCAGCTGGTCAATGCATTTATCCCATTCCGGCCTGGATGCTTTAGAACCAGACACGCCTTCATCCGTAAAGATGCGATCGCACCCGTCAGCGTTCAAAGCATCCAGTTGCAAATCTAAGGTTTGGTCATAAGTCGATACGCGGGCATAACCGATTTTCATAACTGTGTGTCTCGGAACTCATCTGTATAGTCAAATTATGACACATAGTTTTTGAGACAAGTTAAGAGACGGATGAAGCTTATGTTTATCGTTGATGAAAGTCACTCATCAGATGTGTCTCGTAAACGCCCGTTTGTGAAACAATCGGCAATGTACGTATCTAGTAACTCTGGGGTGAGGTCATCCAGTTGAAGGCCTAGATCTTGAGCTATGTCCTTTAGTACGGCTAAGGCATCTTTGAGGATTGGAGCAAGCATATTTGATTTGAACTCTGAGGTTTGGGTGAAGCTAAGGGCTTTATACCTGTGCTCCCTTGAATTCTAAGTAACGGGGATACAGAGGTGGCATCTATTTGAAGTCCTACTGCAATATGCAAACTAATTTTTATGAGATCTAAATTACTGGCTATAACTGGAGCTGCTGCTATCGCAACTTCGATGGTCTTTGTGGCTGCTCTACCTGCTCAAGCTAACTGTGGGGATAACGCGTCGGCATTTTGTGAGACAGATGAATCTGATGAAGAAGTAAACGATGGGGAAATTGTGCGTCTAGAGATCAATGATTGGCGTGATGCTGCTTTTGATCTGCCGTACTCCAGACCTTTGCTTATCGTTCATCCCTTTGATGGTGAGTACTTAGCTGTTGCAGATAATAATTTTTCTGGTAATCTCGATTGGGTTAACTGGGATGAATCGGTTATCTCGATCTGGTCAGAAAAAGGGGTCAGGATCGTAGCAAGAAGACGTGAAAAAAGTTGCTCGTTTTTCTCATGCCGTACGAACGTCACTTGGTACGAAACCAATAAGCTAGATGTCAAAGTTGGCGATACTGTTTTTTCATTAGAGGGCTCAAACGGTAATTTCGTACTAACTGACGAGCAGAAGCATTTCCTAGCAACTGCCCCAGCAGGACCAGCCATTATTCGCATTTCCTTTGAAGGTATGGGTAACGAGGTTATCAACGATATTGGAGAGAACACTGTTGATGCTTGGCGCACAGTATACGGCCAGACCGGTTCCTCTCAGGCCGATGTAGTTGAGACGGTAGATGAAAACAGCAACTGAGTTGATATGACAATTGGACACCTTCTAGTTGGTATTCCATCGACACTCGCCATCGCCGTGAGGTCAATCCCCGCAGCCGATGCTTGAAGGCCTGGAACGCACGCTCAGACCAAATGATTCGGATTCCCTGGAACGTAAATCCCAAGTACTCAAAACGCTCAATCCAGCAAACCCGACTTTTCTGCTCATTCACCTTGATTCGTAGCACTTCGGTTCCGATTCGATACAGTTGAGAGCTTTCGATACGGTCAGAATTTGTAGTGCTTAGAACGGTAATACAATCTCTGCGTATGGTCAGCGCAAGAATATTTGATTTGAATTCTAATACTTGAGTGAAGCTATAACTTTTATCCCTGTGTTCCAGTGATTCCTGAGTAACTGAGTAACTAGATTACTCAAAACCTTTGGAGATTCATTAGGGCATGAAGTTTCTAAAATCCTGCTTAATAGCTACTGCCGTTAGTCTTGCGACTATAGCTCCAGCTAAAGCTCAGCACCCTTTTTCATTAGATCAGTGTGACACCTACCAAAAAGAATCAGTTGAGCAGATGGACTGCTTAATGAGCTACACGATTTACTTTGCTCTGGAAGATGCAGTCTATTTAAAGACTTACAATCAACCAATTGACCTGGAATCTGGCCCCATCTTATTTGAACAGCCTTTCTACATTGCAGAAAGAGAACAATTACCAGAAGGTTCCGTGATCATGCTACTTCACGAGTTTATGTTTCAAGGAAACCGCTGGATACATGTCCGTTATGACGGTGATTATCGATTTGTGCCATTAACTAATAATTGAGAGCTTGCCGCTTAAATGACGTCAGCTAGCTCTAACGGTCATTGGGGTGTTCCTGATCCGTTAGATTCACCTATCCTTTTCAGCACCCTCTTGGAAAAGCTTTGCCCAGCGTGCCAGGACTTCCTGCTTTTCTACTTTGCGATCTTCCTCCAGTGCTGCGATGATTTCAGTCGCGGTAGGGATGTAACCAGGTGGCCACTTACCCACGAGCTTAGCCAGCGGACCTTTACTGCCGAACGGGATGAATGAACTATTCGATGCACTGCGCTGCTTACCTTCCTCCGTGCGTGGGCCTGTGCTCTTTTTCCATGGCTTCCAATCCTGGATCAATCGTGCCTGCCGTTCCCGTTGCTCTTTCGTCCATCGTCGTCGTGCCATGATTCATCACCTTTTGTGATCGCTATATGCTGGGTAAGTCTTCAGTTTGCAAGGGTTCTAGATAGTTCTAAAAGTTCGTACTAACCCGGTTACCCCCCCCCTCTGATTAAAATGTACTTAGGTTTGTATGTTGAGGGTGGGGTAACCCTTAAAACGCGCATTCTTTAGATTTTTATTCCAAAAATTCTCAGTAAAAAATACCCCTGAAAAATCTCTAACTCAATTAGTTTTTAATTCAATTAAGAGTCTGTATAGATGATTTTTTGGTGAGTTTAGGTAACCCCAAAGAAGCGTATTTTCCGGATTTTTCTTTCAAAAATTTCACTAAATTATTTTTAGTCTTGAATTTTTTTTTCAAATTTTTTCTAACTTAAAAATCCCTTTTATAATCGCTCTAACGTTTTTTCAATAGGGATTTCAGGGTGCCATAAAGCATCATCAAAAGTCATATCGAGCTAGGCAATTAATTTCACCTTGTGGAGGGGTTTTAGACGTCTTACGAGCATATGCTTTAGTCCGTTTCAGGGCTATTTTATGCGCTACTCGATCACGTTTAGCTTGTTCTCTACGTTGCTTTCTATTCATAGTAAAAATCAACCAATAGTTCACTCTTATTGTAGCGATGAATTATTAGATTGAAAGGGTTTTCGAGGTGCACGGGAGATTGGCTAATTTTATCAACCTCACTCCCTAATGTCGTTCGATACCAACCGAAGGGAGTAGCAATACCTTATCCCTATCACCACGCTCCCTAAGGTCGCTCTGAGGTTTCTAGCGGTAGTGACCAGAGCAGGAAATGGGATTTTACGTTATTTAGGTAGGCACTGCCGGTAGGAACCCTATTTGGATTTCATAGGGCTATTCAACCGAGGGATAGCATTTGTTGAGTAGTTGTTGAGTGGATGTTGAGTAAATGTTCAACACTCAAAACTATTGATGTATAAGGATTGTATTAATATTTATATGTAATGTTGAGTAGTTGAGTAACTTTCCTTTTTTATATACCCCAACCGGTAGAAATTAAGTCAAAATTAAGCCAGTCATTTGCCCTGACCTCTAAAACTATTGATATATAAGGCTTTTATAGTTGCAAGGCGTTTTGTTTCAAGGAACCTTGAGGGGAGTTAACGCTTCCCTTTTTTCTTTAAGGGTTACCTTGATTACTAAGGAAATTTACGGTTTAGCAATACGAGTGTGAAAAGTCTTGCTATGCAAAGGTTTAGCGCTGTTGAGTAGTCACTCAACGAATGACTCAACAAAGCAGAATTACTCAGCAATTTGTAGCTTGTCCCAAGCTTCCCGGCGGATGCTTTCAGATATCCAACGCTGGTCAGTGCGTAGATGAAGTTCTGGGCTATGTCCCATTTACTGGCTTGCGATCGCAACTGACCAGCCAGACAATGAACCGCCCATCGTCGATATGGGCTCTATTCTGGCTGAACCTGGCAGTCTAAATCAGCTACTTGATAAGACTGCGAGGAAAGTTTTCCTCCTAACGTTGGCGTTGTGCGGCGGCAGTTCCTTTTCGGACTCGCAAGGCGCTTTCGTCCGTCCTCACCAACGACAACGTTAGATGTTTATCGTGAGCCACTCCAGCGAAATGCTGGTTCTGAACTTTCTTCTCCCCAATATCCGTCAAAACTAGAAAAATTTTCAGAAAAGGTCACTTCAAGACTCCCAGTTCCATATTTATCATTCCAGGCACAACGCATTACGCGAACCTGCATCGCCTGACATTGAGACAATGTGCCGGGCACCACTTCTCCTTGCTCATTCATCGTGTAGCTACCTTCTAAAGAGCCATTACTAGTTTCCCTAAATTCTGTTGTCCCAGATACTAAGGTACCAGCACTCCAAATTTGACTATGATAGTTTCCCAGAGCCTGTTCTACCCAATCAGTTGAAGACTGAGCACTTGCATTTAGATTGCATACACCAGCTAAGAAAGGGTTCGTAAATTATTGTAAAGGACTAAATAGCCTATCTTCCGACCCTGTATAACCAATAGTGTTGTGAGCACTGGAGGAGAGGGTATGAGTCGTCTTCCGTATCCCTCAGATTTAAGCGATGACGAGTGGGACTTGATTAGACCTCTTGCAAAAATGATTATGTGTTAGCCTGAAAGGCTTTTCTAACTCTTTCAGGCCAGGTTGAGTTCATAGTTGTAGAGGGCGGCGATTAAATTGAAACGCAGCCCATAGCGCCGTCGTCGA
>NZ_JAYGIG010000061.1:0-16383 GCF_034932105.1 Leptothoe sp. PORK10 BA2
GCAAGCGTTTACTCATTTTCGCATTCAGCATGAAACTGAACGCCTTTATCCACACCGAAACCTACTCGGTGCAGTCGATTGGCCCCTGTTTGCTTGAGTTAGAGCGCGAGACCGGTTACGCCCAAAGTAAATACGGTGTTCCTGACCATCTGTAAACACGACCAATGCCCCATGCTGCGGCTGCCACGCAGGGTTAGACGTGCGAGGTTCTGATGGATCGAATTTCAGTTTTGCCCATTGCCATACGTTTGATGATGTCGTTGCTAATGCAGTCATAATTCTGTTGTTGATGTGGAGTACAGCGGGACACCACTCCCGCTTAGGTGCATCAGTTTTTAAAAAATGTCGTCACAGCTGCAGGGGTTAGGATCGTCATAGCCACCAATTAGGTAAGGTTGGCTGAGAATACGCCATTCAACTTTCGACCCATCGTCTACAACCTCTCTATGAATCTCGGCCAGGGCCGTCAAAATTTGACGAATGCCCCAACGCCTAAGCATTTGTTCTAATTCACTTTGATCAAGGCCCCACTCCTCGGCCTTTTGCGATGCTTCTTTTTCCCGCCGTTCCTGGCTAAAATCTAACTCGTACATCTTGTTTCCTTTTGGTTAATTGGTAGGCAAGATGTGCACGGAATGATCTGGGTGCAACCAGATCATTCCACCTATACACAAACTTACCTAAAAGAGAGTTTTTTTGTTAAGCTTATTAAAGACCTAAAAGTATTGATATACATACACTTCAGGTATTCAAAAAACTCTCTTTTTACTCTTTTATTGTATCACTTTTGGCGCTAAAAACGGTACAATAGTACTAAGCACATTGGGAGTAGATGCCCTCGCGGGACCATACAGAAACGAACCGGCAACGGGGAACTAGACAGAAAACGGGTCAGTTGGGGCGGAACCCCACGAAGTCGGAGAAGGCAAGCTTAAACCTGTGATGGCACAGGGAAAACCAACCTAGTCGGTGGCCAACGGCTAGGTGTGCTAACAACCTGAAAAACAACAGTAATGCAACAACTTGAGCTAAAACCCAAGCCTGACATACTCAACGCCTGTCCCTGGGCACGGCCCCACCACGCAGGCGTTGCTTGCGGCGTAGTTCTCGCCATACCCTGCCCGTTACCCTACGGCCTGGCCCCATGGCTACGGGCGCAAGGCTGGCAGTCTAAGGCGGTGGCCCATGACCGGGGGCAGTATGCGGCGCTGCTGGTGGGTGGCTGCGCTGTGGAGCTGCTGGGCTGGGTGCCCAGGCCAGAGAGCCATGGGAGTTTTACAGCAGGAAACTACCTGCCCTGGTAGAGCAGCAGGCCCCGCCAGGGGCCGCAAGGCAGCCGCTGACGCGCTCGGCCAGCGGCCCAGGTCAGAGGGCGTAGACACTACCGGAGCTGCGCTGCCCAACGGATAGAGAGCACAAATACCTTTACCTCTCCTTTCTCTCTTCTCTCTTCAGACTCCCCAGCTAGCCGCTGGCACCCCAAGAGCATAAGCGCTCACAGCTGTGCTGTGATAAGCTGCCGCGCGACGGTGACAGTGGCGAAATAGCGTGAGCAGCGCGAACAACAACCGTCCACGGCGTAGCGATGTGGAGTATGGCGGCGTAGGCGGATGGGTGAGGCTGCTGGTGGTACTCTGTGGGCTGCGGTTTTGGAGGTTGCGTAGTGGTTGCGATCGCAAAATCCGCACTACGGGGTTTGAGTAGTAGCGGGACCAAAACACGCGATAAGCAGTGATCGCTTTTTATACTGATTAAATCCTTCAGCCAGAAGTGGGCTGAAACCCTTAGTATGCCGTTATGATTTTGTTTGCCAATTAGGGTAAAGATTAACTTCTACAAGAAATCAACTTTAATTTAGTTCAAAAGTAATCCCTTCAAATCCTTATTTACCAATGGTTTCGGCCTTATCGCTGGTTTCTGTTCCATTACTACTCAGACCTCGTAAGGGTGCATATGCCTGTATAAAGCTGACTCATATAAATTTGAACCGGTACCTCTCGGGTTATTAGTATCAGGATCCTTCAATATAGCGGTCAAAGCACTGGTGAAAGTTGTGAACGTATCTTAATACTTCCTGCCTATTCAGACCCTTGCCGCACATAAGGCATGGGCACTCCTGCTGAAGACTGTATAGAGTTCCTTGAAAGGATCTGCTGGGGTGGCACACCTCAATGTCCTTATTGTCAATCAACCAATAGCACAGCTATTAGACAAGAACGCCGCTACCACTGCAATACCTGTTTCAACTCCTACAGCGTTATGGTCGGTACATTATTTCATGGCAGCAAGGTGCCGCTTGCCAAATGGTTTCGAGCAATTCATTTGTACTTAGATAAAGATCTAAAAATAAAGTCTTTGAGTACACGTGATTTAGCATCACGGATCAATGTTAATAAGAATACAGCCGCTTCCATGCTAAAGCGAATACGCTCAAGCTTAGAAAGCGATAAGCGATTGCTAAAGGCAATTTTGTCCAAGAGGTTGGAGGATAGCGATGGCACGGAATAGCATCAGAAAACTACTAGGCAATATTAAAAATATATTCTCTGATACCGCTGTAATCTGGCTCCTAGCACTCTTTATTTTTGTTTTTGTCTTTGGCTGGTGGATGGGCAGCATTAGCCCTAACCTACAACTGAGTACACAGCAAACTATACTTTTAACCGTCATCCTACCCGCTTTACTTGCGATCGTTACTACGCTGACCACCTTTGTTATTAACAATGCAGCTGAGAAAAAAGCCGAAGAGAAACTCAGTGAAAAGGATAGCGTTATCGACGAACTGAATCAAACTGTCAGAAGGCGCTCAGATATCCTTGTGAATATCAAGGAGTTTATCGACAAGAATGCCGCCAAGCTGCAGGATGATAACCTAATTGATTACCGTAATGAACTCTCTGCTGAAATCCTAGCTTTAGAGGCAGAAGCAGACGCTGCTACAAAAATTTCCGATTGGCTGTCAGAAAGCCAAAATCATCGAGATTTAACGCTTTATGCTTGTAGACAAGCATTGAACAGAACTGTGCAAAGCTCTACAGTGACGCCAGAAATTATTGATATGTTCAAACAAGACATTTACAACTGTATTACATGGCTCACGCTCAGCCTGCTTCAGGGAGCGCCCCATTATGTGAATGTCTCAAAACTTGCTCGGTCTGAACAAGGCTTGCCTGAAAATTTAGAAAATCATAGACAGGCATTGCTTGCAGTTGAAGAGTACAGTGAAATTGCAACCCGCCTTGGCAGAACAAAAAAATTTCGAGAACTTAGGGTTATCTTAATTAGCAGGCTAGAAATAGGTATCCGGCAAAAAACCTTCAATAAGTTTGATGCTATTACTTAACAGCGCACGCTCAAAAAAAGAAAATTAGTAAACGACTTGGTTACCATAGCTCTTTGCTTCTGTTGCCGAGGTTTGAAAATTGGGCGAGTTATAGTCAATATCTGTCGCTGCGATCGCATCAACCTGAGTTTTCTGGTCTTGCAATGCTTGCGCTTCGATGTTAAGCGCCGCCATCATCTGCTGGTGCTGCTCAAATGTAATAACGCCTGAGCTGTAGCTTTTCTGTATCTCAACTTGAAGGCGGTCGATAATATTTCTGGTATTGTCCATGATTCTCGACAGCGATGTGCTGACATATTGATGGCTTGAACTCATGGCTTCAGAGCGTCCTAGCTAACAGCAACATCATCGTAGCTATTGCTTTAGGCTAGGTCACTTCCGCCAACTAAGACACACAAGATAAGCACAAGCCTTTATCTTGTGGTCTATTTTTTTAGTTCAAGAATACTATAGTTCAAATGAACTATTTGAGCAATTAAATTTTAGTTGCGTTGTCACAGTGTCATGGCAGTCGACTATGTTTTTTTGATTAGTAGCGGGACCAAAACACGCGATAAGCAGTGATCGCTTTTTATACTGATTAAATCCTTCAGCCAGAAGTGGACTGAAACCCTTAGTATGCCGTTATGATTTGGTTTGCCATTCAGGGTAAAGACTAACTTCTACAAGAAATCAACTTTAATTTAGTTCAAAAGTAATCCCTTCAAATCCTTATTTACCAATGGTTTTGGCCTTATCGTTGGTTTCTGTTCCATTACTACTCAGACCCCAAAGCGAAGCGGCCCTTGATCAATGGGCGCGGTGCGGTAGCCTATTCGGCGGTGGCGTAGAGGGTCGCAGGGCGGCAAATAAAAAAGAGCCCAACCTAACAATAGTGCGGGGAGCGGAGCGGACGCACAGACAAACAGGCGGGCAACCACTCTATGTCTTGGCTGTGGCCCTCTAGCGAGGAACGAGCGAAACTGAGACGTGCCGGTGTGAGTACACGGGCACAACAGCTTTCTGAGAGAGGCTAAACCTGGTGAGGTAGCAGCCGGTGGTACTCCACGGGGTGCGGGTTTGGGTGGTTGGTGTTGGATTGAGGTGGTTGCGATCGCAAAGCATAGAAGGCCTTGAATCGCTGCAACGCGACGCAACTATTCAACGGTCCACACAGGATTGCGATCGCAACTTCCCACGCCCTAAAACGGCACCACCACATCCCGCACCGCAATAAACCGTAGAGCCAGCCCCGACCACCGCGCCGCCAGCAAACATCGCTCATCCACCATCAGCACCTTATACAGACGCTCAGGCTGCTGACGATGGCCGATAAGGTCGCCTGGGCGTAATGATTGGATTACCTGTGTGCTTTGGGGCATTGCGTCCATTCGACGTTTCTGAAATGAATAAGCTATATTTGCTTTGAAGGGTATCCCCCCCCCGCCACTGCGGACCGTTAACGGGCTTCTACGTTAGCGACCTGCAAAAAGCCGAAGGAGGGGGGGGGATACTTTCCCCAAGCTTCCATACATTCAGAATAGGTTTAAGGGTATAGGTTGCGATGCTCCGCTTTTCTAAGGTGCTGAGGTGGAAGGGATAGCAGCTGGTGGTACTCCACGGGCTGCGGGTTTGGGTGGTTGATGTTGGTTGCGATCTCAACTAGCCCTCTATGTTTCTGCTCGCTTCAGCTCCTTCTTATCATCGTCAGTGAAGTAGTAAGCCTCTACAGACTGAGCATCATCTAATTTCGCTCGTAACTTTCCGGCGTAATCACGCGCCTGGCTCTCTACCTTACGACGTTTCTTAGTATTGGTATTCCTTCGCGTACTACTTTTCTTGCCAACAGCTGAGCTATTTTGATTTAGATCAAGACACTTCACCTCCACAACAGCAAACCGACCGGCCCCATCCGTAAAAACTAAATCCCCTCGCCCCTTATCAGCTCGACCTGGTTCACACTCCCACTCATCATCAATGAGGAAAGGATAGTCAGGCAAAAGCTGAGGACTTCTCAAAACCAGATCCCGCTTGAGATCATACTCTCCCACTACATCCCAATCGCGCCCAGCAAAATAGGCTCGCAGTACTGCATCACGATGTTTGATATCAGATTGGTTCATTTTCAGAGTGGGTATAGCGTCAGTCAGTACATTCAGCGTTAGTAATTCCGTTAAAACAAATCAGAGTTGCGATCGCAACTCCCAACCACCCCTGTGACCCCCATCACCACAATTCCTCAGCCAATCTCAGAAACCCCTTAAGCAATGCTCAGTTAGCGGTCAGACGCCGTTCAGGTAGCTCCTGCATTCTTGTAATCAATGAAGCAATTCAAACCATTCACTGATTCCTAAAGGAGCTTAAACCAAATGAAACGCACTATCCTTTCCGCCCTAACCGTCCTCGTTGCTTCCGCCGCTCTGGCCCCCATCGCCTCTGCCGTTGAGCCCGCTAGCTTTAATCTGCAAGAAACTCGCCTAGAAGCCCTCGATGCCCGCACCAAGAACGACGTCCACAAACTCCGCATCGAGCACCTAAACAATCAGACCAAAGCCATCGAAGATATCCAAGCCACTCGGCTAGAGGCCCTGGATGCTCGCACTAAGGCTGTCGAGAATATCCAGGCTGAGCGCCTAAACGCCCTGGACGCTCGTACCAAAGCCATCGAAGATATCCAAGCTGAGCGCTTAAACGCTCTGGACGCTCGGACTAAGTCCGTTGGTAACATCCAAGAAGCACGTCTAGACGCCCTAGACGCTCGTACTAAGTCCGTTGTCCGCTGACAGAGCGTAGCGCGCTTAGGCTAGTTTGGGTGCCTAGCGTGTCTCCGTGCGTCAGTGAAGCTTCATTACCTTTCATGAGGCACCCTTATCTCTTCTAATTTCATCTACACACACTCTAAGCCTCTGCCGATATGGTGGGGGCTTTTCTGTAGATTATGAGGAGTCAATTTCAACACTGTAGACAAAAATATCAACTGATTAAACTTCCCAGCACGATCCCTAAAACACCACAAAAAATTTGAACTGCATTATTCAACAGCCATAGCAAAAAACCTGCGAAGACAAATACCCTGATCTGATACTGAGTCCATGGCCCAGCTCCTTTAGGTGCACATAAAAAAAGCGGAGGCCAAACACCTGTGTATCCATTGAGCTTGAATAACTTACTAGGGATCCGATAAACAACAAGAATCAGCGTCCAAATACCAGGAATAAAACCTCCTAATATTGAGCCAAGAAAAATCACGACAAGGAAGGGAGAAAGCGACTCCGTTAGCGTAAAAATTTCAAGAGCCTTAAGCGAAAGACTACCAAATGCAATCGAAAGCATCTGTGGCCATAAGCCATAGCAACCATCGAAGTAAAGATATGCATGTTGAGCGACCTCTCTTTTCTCAGAGCTCATATCCCTTCCGTATAAGCTTCCCCAGCCTGCGGCAAAGGACACAAGTAATAATGAAAATGGAAAAATAGCAGGGCTAAGAAGAATCGAAAACTTATAGGCTATTCTCGAAGCATGATCTGCAAATTCAAGTGGATAAAAGATATCAACTATCCAAAGTAAGGCACTGGAAGGAAGAGCAACTAACAAGCTCTCGTATAAATTAACAGCCCAGGGACCTAAAAGGCCTCTTCTCTCAATCTCTTCTTTTGACTCTAAGTAAAGAGCTTCGCCGCGATGGATAACACGTCGCGTTGCAAAAAATCGTTCTATTTGAATTAATTTATCTACAAAATCAAACATCACCCAGAAGCTCTCTCGCAAGGGCTTCTTAGCTCTTTCACGTTTTGCCATAAGTTCAATACAGGTAGACACAGACCGCATGCGTCAAGCACGCATGGATTTATACATCAATTTATGTTGATATTACGGACACGTAGCCTGCTTTGTGCCACTTAGACTCTCTGTCTACCTATTTCAATGAATTACATATCAAAGCTCTCTGTTCAGCCAACGAACGCATCAACCGCACTAGCCCCCCACGCTGGGGCGTACGCAGGTGTTGTGGGACCCTTTGTAAATAAGAAAAAAGGGATGGGATAATAGTCCCGTCCCAATCAAAAAACTTAGTCATGATTGTATCGTCTATCGAGGAAATCTGTCAGCAAACACCAGAGTGGACTGAGCAATGGATCGTGTTTGAACAAGCCGAAAGCCTGACTGGAAAAGTCTGTGCAGCTTTGCAACTGGGGCTCCTATTTGCTCGCATCGTGTTAGAGACAGACCTCACCCAGCGCGCTCAGGAACCTCAAGCATGGCCAGTGTGTTCGCAGTGTGGTCATCGGTTGCGTTCGAAGGGCTTTCGACCTCGGCAAATGATGACCCTGATTGGTGTGGTGCGCTGAAAGCGTCGAGTCGGGTGCTGTCCAACGGGATGCCATGGACCCTTATATGCCCCATTGGATGACGCCTTAGGGGTTCACTTCAACCGGCACCGACACCGCAAACCGACCAGGCCCACCGGCCACCGAACGCACTAACACCGAGTAGCCCACCACTGCCGCCCACTTGGCCGCAAACGCTGACGGCAGCTGAGCAAACCAGCACTCGGCCACGTAGCCAGTAAACGAGCGCTCAGACTCGCGCCAGCAGCACTCGACCGCGCCAAACTCAGTCGCCAAACCAGAAACAAACTCAAACGGAACAGAACGCATAAAACAAAACCAACGCAACGCGCCCCATTGACCCAATGAAAAGCATTGGCTATTTGGGATAACGCAGCGTCAAGCGGACTTGTGACCGGAGTTCGACCACGCTGGCGATGCTCCTGCCGCGCCGGACGTAGGGCGCAAGCTTGGCTTGACGCGTTGCCTATAACGGGTAGACTTGGGCAGCTGTGGTGGGGGTAATTCTGCTGGGTAGAAGAGGTCTGCGAACGACGGCAGCCAGTAAAAAGCCCCAGCAACGCCAGGGCCCAGTTAGTACTATTTATCAGGTTAGAACATTGGGCATGGGGATGCAGCTACGCAGATTACCTTGGGTGGAAGTTGCGATCGCAACTCCTGAACCACCTACCAAGGCAACCACTTCCGCGTTTGCTTGGCCTGCTCCCGCACAACCGCCTTGATTTGGTCGTTAACCTCATCCTGCGATTCGCCGCCGATGGTACCGTGCATGCGCTCCAGCTCATTGGCCGATAGCGACTCATTCACCATGTAAGCCTCCTGGGCAGGCTGGGGTAATGTATCGCGACGATGTCGCTTAGCCCCAGTCTCCTCATATAGCTCTCGAACAGAACAACCAAAAAGCTCCTCTGTCTCAGCCTGAATAGAAAGCTGATAGGCTTCATCGTCACCGCCATTATCCTTAATGGACTGAGTGAAACGTCTAAAAACAATAGCCCCATCAACCCGCTTACGCGGCGGCACCAACTCCTGCGAGTGCCCGGTCAAGTCCAACTGCGCCGCCGATTCCTCGACGTTCGCTTTCTCTCTCTTCCAAAAGGGTAAAAAAGCCATTCGCGTCTTCTCGTTCGTGGGAACTGAAATCGGTCGAGAATACTTGCTCTAGACCGTCTTTAATCATCTCTAGACCATCGGGATACATTAAAAACTCATCGAGAATTTCATGCCGATACTCGTAATTTCGATGGCCAGGGGTAAAGTTGAAACTAATGGAGATCAAAGCCCAGGCATCTAAGCATGTTTCGTAAGTAAACATCGCTTCAAAGCGAGCCAACGCTTTAATCCAGGTCTTTTTATATCGACGGTCGCCAAAGCCTTTAACTTCTGCCACATAACTTTGAGGCGGGCTGGTTAGCTCCCCCTTCCAACTGTTGATATGACACCAGGTTCTCCAAACCCGCTTTTTTAGCTCCGGCAGCTTCATGGCATCTAATACTGTGGTGCTACCCATAGATTAACGCGCTCCTAGTCGCCTGAGTCACTGAATTTAAGACCTGTTGCCGCCGTACCCGCGTACTGAATCGCTGCCCATCGACCATTGGGCAGCTTGTAATAGTCAGAAACGCTATCCCGATAGGCCGGAAAGCCAAACCGCTGAGAGATGGCATCGTAGCTCTGGGGAAATTGCAGATACAGCAATGCCTTGATATCCGCTTCGCTTAGTTCTCCGTCCACGCCATAGGGCTGTAGACCAGGCGGCGGCGCGGCGGCGGGTTCCACCGCTTCCACCGGCGCAGGTCTTAACAGGTCTAACTCGGGGCAGCCAGTAGTTGCCAAGGCAATCCACAGCAGGCCCACAATATTCCGCGTCATGGCTGCCCACCGCCCATGCGCCGCTGCTTCAACGAGTTAATGGTTTGCAGCTCGGCCTGTAGCTCAGCCTGGTAGAGCATCACGGCCCGTTGCTGGCCACGGGTAACGGCGGCTTTTAGATCGGCGTCCGATAGGTTGCCTTCGGCGGTGTTGGCCTGGTCGATTAGGCTCTCTAAACTCTGCAGCTGCTGGGCAACAGATAGCCCTAGCTCATGGTTTTGGGTCTGCCGCAGCGCCAGGACGTTGCCGACTTCCTCAGGCATCAGTTCACCCTCAATGATGCCTGCGCTTTCCCATTCGTGGGAATAACGGGCTTTGGCTTCGGCTACCCAGGAGTTGCGTTGGCGAAGCCTCTCCTTTGGAGACTCGCAATCACTAATCTCAGCAAATTCATTAAATAGAGTTCGGGCCAGCTCGGTATAGCCAGCTCCATCCTTAAGCAATTCAGTCGGAGCCACCTGATTAATCCAATCAAACCATCGGGTTCGCACAGTGGACTCCGCCACATTGTGCGTTTGTGCGATTTCCTGTGCGGTATAACGTGCGGCAGCGTACGCCTGCATGTCCGTTAGGGTGCGCGAATCTGTGCTATTCATAGGTTAAATCCTTTAATTACAAGGGTTTCAGAGTGTGAGCCAACTGCACGTCTACTGTGCTTGACCGTGCGAATAGGTGTGCGGCTCACGCACAAATAGTACATCAATATTGCTTAATCAATTACCCACTTAACTAATTAAGCGCTTAAGCGACAACAAAAAGCACTGCCTGTAAAGGCTTTTAAGGGTTTACCTATTTAAAAATATTTTCGCTTAAGCAGTTAACCACTTAAGCGAAGCTAGAAATATGATTTATTGGCGTTGGTAGGCTGTGCTGATCCATGCACGATTTTCCTATCCAGATGTGCAACCGCCTCAACGCATCGGCTCCGTAATAGATAGCCCATTTCCGCTTAAGCAGTTAAGCAAACGTTCGCATCAAACCTTACTGCCGCTGAAATCTGAGGAGCAGTAACCAATCAACTGATTAATCGATTAAGCAATTAATCGGCCACCCACTTTTCCAATAGCTCAGTAATCAAGTCGCTAAAGTCACCATCATGTCTGACCAGCTTGATCTTCACGTCCTCATTCAACGTTCTAGGAATGTAGGCCCCCACCTGAATGTAATTAGGGTCTGACCGTTTCCCCGTCTTCTTCCGTTTTCGTTGAGCTGGAGCCTCTGAAGCTTTTGGAGCCTCTGACTGCTGCTCATGCAAATCAGCCAGATTACTAAACATGTCAGCTGCGGGTTTCTTAGTCTTCGCCATAGGTCTCCTCTAGCTCATTGGCTAGTGATTGATATTCACCCCAGGCAATGCGACCAAATCGATCACCCGATTCATAGACAGGCACCCCCTGCAAAGCTGCCTTCTCATAGGCCGTTAACCGCCTGATTTGCTGCTTAGCCACTGGTACGCTTAAGCGATTAAGCGTTGCCCTAGCCGCGTCAGCCGTAGCTTTCTTACGGCTATCCACCATGGTCAGTAACACCGAATAATCGCTTAACTGCTTAAGCATCTTAACGGTTCCTAGCAATGCTTCAAGGGCCAGGGCATCGGGAGTGGTGGGCAATAGCAGCAGGTCACAGCCAGAGGCTAGCTCTTCAAGCTGGTTATGATCCGGGTGAGCTTCGGTATCGATAATGATGTGGTCTTTCTTACGGGATGCTTTAGCTGCCCCCATCAGATCACATACGGCAAACGGTAAATTGCCTCGCTTACTCCAGTTAAGGCTTGAGCGGTTGGGGTCGCCATCAACGAGTAATGTATTTGGCGACATCTGAGCGAAGTAACAGGCCAGATGCACGGCGGTGGTGGTTTTTCCCACCCCACCCTTGAATCCAGCAATGGTTATGATCATCTGCTGATTTGATTAACTGCTTAAGCGATTAGTCAATCGAACGATAGCAGACAACGTTGATATATGGATGCTTTAAATGTGCGGGGTTGCTAGTCTCGACCACGACTCAAATGAATCTCAAATATTGGCGATCGCACTTTTCACCTGCTCCGGCGACACCGCCAAATACTTCTGAAGTAGGCCCGTGTATAGAGTTGGAGAAATTTTGGCCTCTAAGCCTAAAACCCCTATATAGCAACCCTTTCGAGGTTGAGCATTTATGCTCATACTTGACGTATTATATGTAGGATAGACGCCTAAAAGTATTGAAACATCGTTCAATACGGAGTACCCAACATCCTTAAAGGCCACAATTTCTCCATGTCTAAACAAAGGCGTACACCAACGACTGTTTCCACTGATTAGATGCAAGAGCAGCTACAGGATAGTTTCCCGACAGCTAAGCCATTAGAAATAAAAATCGATGCAGTACTTTTAGAGAGTAACGCTCAGACTGCCATTGACTCTGACAATGCAATAGATAACCCCTAATAAGAGCCAGTCTGCCTTTTCCATTGCTTTAGAAGTAAACATAAACCTAAGGCCATTAGGCCAGAGGTAGCAATTGGTTCGGGAACAGATTTGGGATCTAAGATAGTCGTAGTTTCTAACTCTAATTGAGCAAAAGAGAGAATAGCATCATCCTGATAAAACCAATCAATCTGCTTTAAATCACCCGTATTTAAAGCAGTGGCTATTGTGTCTCCATCAAAGCCAAATTCAATTAGATCAATTGATATGGTCCCTACTTCACCTAAGCCAGGGAGTCCTGGAATATCTGGGACCGATATACTTTCTCCAAAAGTGCCTTGCTCTGTCAAAATTCCTGTTAAATCTGTAGTGATAAAGAAATTACTGGGTATCAGTATTAAGTTTAGGAAAGCAGATGAGATAGGTCCTGTAGAAAGAAAAGCATCAACATCTTCACTGGAAAAATCGAAGCTCCAGGTAGTGGTCTCATCAACACCATTGCCCACAATAGGATTAGAGCCTGAGCGCTTGATAGTGAAATCACCATTAATAAGAGAACCTGGCCCAGCTACTAAATCTCCACTTTGTACAGGCGCAGAACTAATAGTGGCTGCATCAGAAGGGGCAACTGCCATACCAACTGAAATAAGTCCTAACAAAGCGCTTACCAGTCTAAATCGAAAGTCCATGTCTTACCCTTAAACTTAGCGACAGACTCCGTCGCACATTACAACATCATGCAAGAAATTAAGTTGTCTGCAGGCATATAAATCTGAGAGACTGCCGCTAATTCAGTAAGCTAAGTTCTAGCTATTTTATCTGCCTAAAAGCACGATATCTCTATCTGCAAGTAACTAAATAAAAATTCAGCATATCTTCCAAATCCTGCAGACGAAGCAATTAGAATTGACATTCGTCTTAGTTGGACTAGCAGGGGCATTTAAACCAAAAACTACGGTTTCGTTCAGTAGCTTGCTGTCAAATATTAGCGATCGCACTTTTCACTTGCTCCGGCGACACCGCCAAATACTTCTGAAGTACCCCTAAGTCAGCGTGGCCTGATATCTCCTGAATCACGCGCAGAGGAACGCCCGCATTGCTGAGCCGGGTTAATGCCGTGCGTCTAAAACTGTGGGTGCTATAGCCTTCAAACCCTAAGCGATCGCAAGCCTTCCTTAATGCAGTATCAGCCGTTTGCCGCATGATGCAGCCGCTACGCTTCCCAGGAAATAAGTAGCCGGTGGTAGGTAACTCAGTTGCCTTCAAAACAGTTTTAAGTTTGGGGTGAATTTCCACCTGCCGGGTACGCTTACCGCCCTTGGTGGTCTCCCATTGAAACACAATGCAATCATTCACGATGTTTTCTGCTCGCAGCTGCCGCGCTTCACTGACTCGGCAACCTGTGTAAAGGCAGATCGCAAATAAACACCGCATCCGCTCGTCTAATTCTGAGAATACTTGGTCTAACTCAGAGTCAGACCAGATGGCAGATTGACCATAGCGGTTTGATTTTGGCATTTGCTCTTAGTGGTCTTTTAGCAAATGCAGTTTAACGGAATTCCAAGGGGTTTAGGAAATCTACGGAAAACTAGGCTTTCTTATTGAGAATTGCCCCCAATAAACTCACCCTAGACTATTGGCCAAAACCGTGAGGAGATGAGGGTTATCACGGTTAACAGGGTTAATCGATTTGGGCCATAACCAAACTATCTGTTCTTTACCCAGCCCGTGTTAACCCGATTAACACGGTTAACCCTATGAAAAAACCATTAGTCGCCGGACGCATTCCACCCACCTGGCACGCTCAGATACAGCAGATCCAACAAGAGACGGGCAAAACGCAAAGTGAGATTGTCAAAGATGCTATTGGGCTATATCTAGAGAAAACTGATCCAAACGGCGTAGCATCAATGGCGCGGCGACTCGGTACCTTAGAGAATCAAGTCAAAAAGCTCGTGCAGCTGGTGTAACGATGGCCCTGATCATCCCTGACGCAATTCCATCGAAAGCCAGTCAGGGCGAGCAGTTGCTATTCAAAATTTTAAGTACGCAGCTGCCGGATAACTTTATCGTTTGGTACGAGCCCAGGATCAAAGACCTATACCCTGATTTCATCATTCTTGGCCCTGACTTTGGATTGCTGATTTTAGAGGTCAAAGGCTGGTATGCCTCACAAGTGGCACGAGGCAACAACAACTTTTTTGATATTCGTTGGAAGCAGAACAACATTGTCAAGATTGAAACCTACCAACATCCACTAAAGCAAGGCCATGGTTACTTTGGATCAGTGGCCGACCAGCTCAAAGGCTATCCAATCCTATGCAACCCAGACGGTAACTACCAGGGGCAATCATTAACACCTCTGGCTGGGGGCAACTATCAGAGTACTGGGCGTAGTGGTATGCGTGTCCGTCCATAACCATTTGTGAGTTCAAATGAATCTCCGAATCATCAGCTCGAATGACGAACAGGTCAGCCACCGTGCGACCATAGCGGTCTTTTTCAATCGGCACTACACCAATAGACCCATCACCCTGAGCAATTAGCGATCGCAAATGGTCCCGCGCCTCAATCCCCCCAGCTTGGTCCTTTTCCGGCGCATCAATGCCACAAAATCGAACCTTCGTTTCCTTTTGACCATCAGTGACGCGCAGCGTATCACCGTCGTAGATGCTGCCGGGAACGAGCCATAGGTGTTGGCTCTGATGCTTCTCACCTGGCATCACGTTGGTGACGGCTGTATCAAGGGCTTTGACGGTTGCGCCTGGTAGGTACTGGGCCAGGACACCCAGACTGCAAAAGCCCAGCACTGCCACTATCGGCATTACTCCCCGACGCTGCCATATCGGGTACCAACTCAAAGCGGGACGTTTTCCCAAGGATAGTATTCAGAAGCCAGGAGCCAGGAATCAGGACCTCACGGGCTTCTGGCTCCTGGCCCCTGATTCCCCACATAGCCAGGATTTCCCGGCTTAAGTTGATACCCGCCATATCTTCATTGCCGATTACAACCTCACGCTCATGTACCATCTGAGATTGCCCGCTCATATGAGTATCAAATCAGCTGATTTAGAAGGCACTCGAGCATCAACCAAAATATCCATAAACCCCTTCAGCGTTACCTTTGCATAATTCAGTAGCTTTTGCAGAATCATCTGGAGTCATACCATCCCATTGCAACATGTCTTTAACACAAGCTTCCAAGTTACCGTCATTTTGAACTATATAGAAAGGCGTATCTTTGTCTAATCGCAATATTATCTTTCCATGCTTGGCAACTTCGGTTTCAAGCTCGTCTAACCGTTCTTTTTTCTCATTGAGATTAACTATCTGATCATCAATTTTGACGATCTGGCTTTCAAGTAACTCCAACTGATCTATTTTCTCATTGAGTTCAGAAATCTGATTCTCTAGTTGTACTATTTTCTGCTCAATGGTAGAAGTATCAGCATTACGACAAGCTGAAGTAAGGGTTAGCAGAATAGGGACTATCACGAAAAATTTGTAAGCTTTCATATCTTGAAAAAATCTGTATTGGACTCTTTTTAGGTATATTCCGACCGGAAAGACACTCTACATAGGATTCATCAATAAAAATCACTCTATTCTCGGTTGAGAAATCTGTTTATTTCCTTAAATCAATGCTGAACATTGCCTAAAAAAAGGCGTCTGCTTGCTAAACAACCTTCAGCATTCTGCGTAATTCCTCATAGTCAAGCACCAGGTCCACCACCTCGCGGGTCAGCGCTTCCGCCACTTCCTCACGACGACGGAGCAGGTTGGCCGCTTCAAGTTCTAGAGTTGCGATCGCATTTTCCACCTCATCTACCCTAAGCTGCGTTTGGGCCAGTTGAAAATCCCGGTCCCGCAAACGCTGCTCATAGTTAGCCCATTGTTGCTGATAGCTGAGCTGTGCATGACCACGACTGCTCACATCAGCGGCTAGCGCTCGGGAGTGTTCATACTCCGCCGTCGAGCGTTTACCCAGGGCTAGCTGATAATCCCTGACCATTGCCGTGTGGTCACGCTGCAGCTCCGCCAGCTTCGCGGTTTCGTGCTCCAGCACCAGCGGATCGAGGTTGGGCAGCTGGGCTAGGTAGTCGAGTTCCTGGTGTTTGGCCGTTATGGGGTTTGAGTAGTAATGGAACAGAAACGTACGCTAAGGCTGTACCCCTTATCTGCTATAGGATATAGCCATTAAAACCAGCCGTATCATGAGGAATCGTCTTCAATAGTGCATTGATCGTATCAAGTTCAGCCTCCTCAGGGTCAAAGGAACCGCCGACCCATTCGAGCATCGACTCGTGCTCAGGATGATCAGGGTCTTTAATCGCCTCTAGAAAATCCTGATAGCCCCACGTCCCGCCACAATCTTCAGGTGGACAGGCCCGCTTAGCCTTGACGCAAGTGGGATAGTCACCCTCAGCCTCAG
>NZ_JAYGIG010000062.1:0-15725 GCF_034932105.1 Leptothoe sp. PORK10 BA2
TCTTTCAACGTGGCAATAGTAGATTGAGTCATACCAGGCATCCATGGGCAAACGAGGTTGCCTTAGATCCTATGGCTTCTTAATCCTCTGTTTGATAATTATTAAGAAACGTGTGCGTTCGCCCTAAAACTCAATCGCCTTGATCGAGCCCAGCCTTACCTAGATGCTATGCTTGAAGGCTTCATCAATGGAGAAGATTACGAATATGCTCGATTGATCGCTGCATACGAACAGATGAACCAACCTGCGATCGCAGATCAACTCTTCACCAAAACCTGGGAGTCCGTTAAAGATTCACTGTACGACAACGAAATTCCATTTTTAAAGGCCTATTTTCAGGCAGGTGGAAATCCCGATCGCGTTTTTCAGACTTTGCAACAGGATACGGTTGATCGACAATTTCAACATCTCCTCACCGTTGCAGGCGAATATCGCAAACGGAATCAGTCTCAGGCAAGAACCGAGGCAATTGAGCAATTCATTCGAGTGGCGGTTCAAATAGAAAATCGTAATGCAGTCTATTTGCTGTGGCAAACGACAGAAAACGGCTACGTACCTGAAGCAAAAGTAGCGATGGAACGTCTCATTCCCCTAAACAAGATTGAGGCAGGATTTAGACTGGTGACACTGGCAACCCAATTCGAGCTTCTAGACCAGATTGAACCGCTCATCCAGCGATTGCTCGCAACCAACCCTGAAGCACGGATTGACTTACTTCAAGAGCTTGCCATTGCCTACGCTCAAACTTCTAATCCTGATCGGGCTGTTGCGATCGCAGAACGCATTCCCCGCAAATATCCTAACTATTCTCCTGCCATTGCCACGCTAGCCCAGATTGCGACCACGCTTCACAGCAACGGACAACCGGCCCAGGCTGAATCGGTATTTGCCAAAACTGCATCGATTGCGGCGGGTATTCAGGAACTCGATACCCGTGCCACCGCTTATGGTGCGATCGCCGTTGCCCAAAACCAAATAGGTCAAACTGATGCGGCTGAGGCTTCCCGTCAGTTAGCGGTGAGATGGGCCAAATCGGCCCCCAACTATCCCAATGCTGTTTTGTCGTCGGTGGTGCAGCAGTTCCTTGATGACAATCAACTCCCCCCCGCCTGGGCAACCTTCCAAGAGATCGGGCCAGAAGCACTTCAAGAAACCAATATTGACAACCTGGTCATTACTGCGCTGTCTGTTGGCGATTTAACCATTGCTCAACAGGCTGTCTCTCTTATTGACCAGTACCATGCACCGCGCAGTTTTCCCTTTATTGTCCCGCGTTTGATCCGAGCCTACTTAGGTCGAGGCCAAACCCAGGAATCTATCCTCCTCCTCGACCGCACCGCAAGCATTCTGATCGACCTTCCAGAACAGGAGCGATCGCCAGATGATGTGGAGCAAATTGTGCGCCTTTATGCCCAAACGGGGCAAATTGACCAGGCTCAAAACTTAATTGATCATTATCCCTACGCAGCTCAAGAAGGTTATGCAATTCGCAAACAGCAACTGCAAACCCATCTCGACTGCTATCGACCAGACGAAAACCTCGTGCTCTATCCCATCAATCCACGCTTTGATCTCTATCCAACAGCAAGAGAACGTTAAAACACCCAAGACTTCACCGTGAATAAACAGTATAACTGACTCTCAAGAGTTTGTTTCCGAAACACTTTGGAGCCAGAAAATTCGCTTGTCTACAAACACGATAACTCAGGGAATTTAACAGAACTTTCTAAAGAGTTACTTGCTCTCGTTCGGCTCAGAAGCTATGTTATACGGTGCGCCTACTTATTTCTGGACTGTTTCCAGTGCGTCATCTCTTCATCAATGAAGTGATTAACTAAATCCTGGTACATCTTTTCAATTGCATCTGCACTTAACCCTTCCTCATCTGCCCAAACTCGACGTTGCTGTAACATTGCTTTTAATCTTTCAGGTGCTTTGACAGTATTTTCACTTGTCTTGAATTTAGAGGCGGCTTTGACGTATGCAAAACGCTGACCAAGTAGTGCAATAACTTGATGATCCAACCGATCGATTTCGGCTCGAATGTCCGCCATACTTTCACATTGATTAGGTATTTTCATGATTAAACTGCTTAAGAGCCGTAAAACATCAATTGTCCCAACTAGGCATAATGGGGTTTCCCAAACTTTGGGGGAGACTGAACTCAAAGCCCCAGAATATAGCCCAAAGGACATTCAAGAAAGGGGGTTTGGGGGCTTTTGCGAGAAAGCCAAACGCCTGATCTTCTTCTTATTTTTTATAAAGACTGGGCTAACCCCCAATTCTGAGGGCCTTATTGCTGTACCAACGCCAACGATGGGTCACAAAGCTGTATGGGGAATACCCTAGCTAGCGAGATTAAATCGCTGGAGCTTGGCATCTAGCAGTTTGGGCAGTGCCTTTTGCAGGGCAGATTTGTTAGTAAATTCCAGCTTATGCTGGGCGGCGATGTCAAAGGGAAATTGCCCTGGCAGGTCGTCGCGTTCCATCTGGGCCACGATCAGCTGTTCGGGTCGTTTGGCGTTGAGGGCATACCCTAGCTCGACACAGACGCTGGGGTTGGGCAGCAGCAGGGGCCGGTCGCTGTCGGCGGCTAAAATCGGGGTGGCGTCGGCGATAAACAGCAGGCTACGACGGATATGGCGCATCAGGGTGCTGTTGAGCCGAACAGGCCCCTGGCTGAGGCGGTGGGATTCCACTAGCTGGATGGGTAGGCGGGCGCGGCGATTAAATTTTTCGATGTAAGGTTCAAGGGCTGCCCGGAGCAGATCGCTGGATTCGGGGTATTCCTCTTGGTAGCAAAGGAATATGACGGGGTCGAGGTTGGCTAGGGAGTCGGCTTTGGCAAAGTAGATTTCATGGCTGATTAGGTCTATGTTTGCGATCGCATAGGTCCCACTCCCCTCCACATAAAACTCCACCGCGTCCCCTTCCAGATAGCGCTGGAACCACTCCGCTTCCCGCACTTCGTCGATATCGTCCAAAAAGTCAGCCCGCAGTGCCGACTTCAGCAAGCTGTTCTTGGCCAGCCGCAGATCGTGGGGCCGTTTTTCCAGCTCCCGAACCGGTTCATAATCCTGGAGATACCAAGCCTTCAGCGCTATTATCGCCATCCTACATACCCTGTCTTAAAGTTTGAAACAGTTCAGGTCTAAAGTAGTCCATTTCTAGCATGACTTACGCTGTCCGCACAGTTCTTAAACAATTTTGCTATCCCTGATGATCTAGCCTAAACGGGTACCAAGAGAAAGCGATCTGCGAATGACTGAATGATATAGTCGGAAAAAGACTGGCCCGTAAATTGTTCAGCATGGCGTAGGCCACCGGTGCTAAAAACATTGATTTCGATCAGCTGATCCCCAATAAAGTCTAAACCGACTAGGGCAAGGCCATCCTGAACAAGCTTGGGGCCAATGGCAGTAACAACGTTGTTCATGGCGTCCGTAATCATAGCGGGTTGGGCGTGACCGCCAGCATGGAGATTGCTGCGAAAGTCTCCTGGTGCAGGAACACGTCGAATGGCAGCGGCATGACCGTGGAGTTGCAGGATTTTGCCGTTAAATACAACAACCCGAGTATCGCCCGCAGCCGCACCTGGAATACAACGCTGGACCATCACCAAACCTTGACGTAAAATCACGTCAATGATTTGGTTGAGATTGTTATCCTCGGCTGAGGAAACGACAAACACATCGCTGCCTCGGGTTCCCTGTAATGGTTTCAGGACAGCGGGGCCCCGCAGGTTGTGGATGAACTCCAAAATTTCTAACCGATTTTGGCTCACCAGCGTTTTCGGCCGGGTAAATTCGGGCAGCTCCAACAGATATAGCTTTGTTGCCGCTCGCATCAGGCCGTTGGGCTGATTGACCACAGCAACACCGCTATCTTGGCAGCGACGGGCTATGGCTAGGGCAAAGTGGTGGGCGGGGGTGCGATCGCAATCCCGCGCCGGGTTCGTCCGCATTAACAATAAATCCGTATCCAGCAGTGGCATTGCCACCGGCGGCGTCTCCACAATCGCCCGCATAAGATCTGCCAAGTTCCCAGTCTGGTGGGTCAACCGCCTCACCTGCCCCCAGGGTTGACCATCGGCACGGCAGGCCAAACCACCCACATCAACGATTCCCACTCGGTGCCCCTGGGCCACCGCCGCACCGATCAGCATCGCCGTTGTTTGAGTCGGCTGAATATCCTGGGCATTATTCACCAAAACCGTAATCTGCATCTGTTCAGCTCGTCCTACTGCACCGCTAAATGTTCTAACGAAGGAGCCTTCGACGCCGTATCTTCAATCCACCGATAAAATGGATGGTCATTCGGCGTTGCGATCGCCCCCAAATTCAAAATCCTAGACCCAGTCTGAGCCACAGGATTCACACTTTTGCCAATCACAATGCCATCATAGGGTGCCCGATATTCACAAATTACTTGCCCAAAGATATCCCGCTGTTGGGCAATCACATCATTAGCCTGAACCAAATCCGTCGGTTTAGGTAAAACTTTTAACAGCCCCCCATGATCCGCATAGAGCCAGATGGACTGCTCACACAGCACAGGGAGAGGTCCTTTACCTAACGGACGACGCGGTAGCATACCAATGTCCGACATCACTCGGCGCACGCCACTGAGGGATGCCTTAATATGCCGCGACTGAAACACCTGGGGATCTCCAATCTCAACCGTAATCGAGGGAATCCCCATTTCCATGGCCGCTCCCCGCAGGGTGCGATCTGACGGTGAGTTATGCAAAATAATTTGCGGTCGCTGGAGATAGGCCATATTAGCCGTCACCTCATGGGTCATATCAGCCCGCACATAAAGAGAATTGACGTTGCCAAAACTAGCCGTATGCAAATCAATCAAATACTCAAACCGGCGAACAATGCGCTCTAAAAACCGATGGGCATAGATTTCAGCAATATTGCCGTTGGCCTTACCTGGCATGACATGGTTCATGTCCGTACGATCGTCAAAGGTACGCTCATTGTTGAGATAGGCAGGCACATTCACCACGATTACCCCAACAATGGTGCCCCGTAGAGCCTGTAGATCTAAAGTCTCAAACAGGCGATGAATCACAGAAATACCATTCAGTTCATTGCCATGGAGGACGGCGGTTAGGCCCAGCACAGGGCCTGGATGGTTCCCCCGCCCCACCATCACCGGTAGCCGCAATGACCGTCCCAAACCATCATTAATCAAATCAACCATGAGTTTTGAGCATGTGCCTTGGGGCCAATGGTCCAAATCCAACTCATTCACCACATAGGCACCGGGAAAGTCTAAAGACTGACGGCTACTCATGGATTACTCCTTGTATCGACATCAATATTCTCTTATTCACTACAGATATCGTCTACAAAGGCTGGATCTGGGTTGAGGGAGGAAAACAGGCGACGTCGAAACCCTCCCTTTTGCGTGATTAATTTCTGCGCCATTTTATCAATGGCAATCATCGATAGCACCGTTTGCAAATACCCCTCAATCAGATCATCCAAACCAATGCCCAACTGGTTAAAATCCCGGCTATCCATCAGCATTAACCGCTCTGATTGACTACCCCAAGAACCATCCCCATGCTTCACCGAGAGGTTGGTGCCCAGCATATCCCAAGACGGCGTCGTCCCATCGAGTTCGGCGGTCAACGGCTCACGGGCTCGACGGGCATAAATGGCCACTGGATAAGAGCCACTGACACCCACTCCAATCATCATGCGGAGATCGGCAACATAAATATTTTTCCGTCGATCGGGCAACGTCCCCAAATGGTAAAACCGCCCCTTCTTAGTCTGGGAACTCCACCCCGAATTCCCCACCAGACTTTGGACAATAAACCGATCAAAGCGAAAGTCAATGGCCATAAATTCCGCTAACTCTTGCTCATTGGTTATGGTATATACTCCTTGTCCAGCATTACTGTAGGGGTCTTTAACCACCGCAATCCCCCCCATGCGCTCGACCCATAAAGGCACCTCATTTTTGGCCACATCCCAGATCGTCTCAGGGGTGCGGATCACAAGGCCGGTGGATTGCAGCTCAGCATTGTAAAAGTCATAGGCTTTGGCAGCCATTAGCTTATTGCGGCCACCGCTAAGACAGACCAGCACCGGATTCAAAATTGCTGTGCGGCTGAGGGTGGGAATCCGGGTCCAGGGCCGTTGGGTGACATAGCGAAAAGCTGCACGAATTGGCACCCAGTCGCCATGGGGAGTACAAATTTCTAGGACGCCTTCCACAAAACGGGTCGGCAAGTTTTCATCGTCCTGAAAACAGGGCACCCACCAGACGGATTCCCCCGTAATATCTGCCAACATTGCGGCATAGCCTGAGGTCTCCATTTCATTTTTGTCATAGAGAACGGCTAACTCTCCCTTGGGCAGGCGTCGTCGCTTTGAAATCGGCAGAAATGTTTGTTCTAACAGGGTGCGGTAACCGCTTTGCTCCTGGGCATCATCCCCAAAGGGCATCGACTTTTGCCCCGATGGACAAGAATTGGTCTCAATCACAATAATTTGCCGCACCCCGTCATCGGTGGTAGCGGGGAACAGATCCGCACCGCCCCAAAGAAAATATTTGTTAGTATGGGCCAACACATCCCGCACCGCTTGGGGATCGACCTCAGGATGCAGGTGGATATAGCGCTCAGCGATGCGTTCATTCCCAAGGCCAAAAAAGTGTTGCACCATGGGATGAATCCGAGCATTTAAAACGCGGGGATAAAAGTGCGTCGAGGTCTCAAAGCTGTCAGGAGAGACCTGCACCACCGATCTTAAATTGTTCAAAGTATGCGAATTCACTTGAAACGTAGGAACCTAATGATAGAGCTTCGGGTATCGGCTAATTCCATTAACCTTAATGATTCTTAGCGATATACCATCGGCTCTGTTTAATATACCGACCAGCGTATTAGATAGAGATGATTGAACGCAGCCACGGGATAAACCCTTTAAAAGTGCAACACCCAACCGTCTTCCTGAGGAACATCCTTTCCTTTAGTTCGCTATGATGCGGAGATGAATCCTATGTTGTTGTTAACTGCCCTTTGAGCATCTTACGCAACAACTAGACCATGGCTCCCAACCTAACAGCGATAGGATGTATCAGCTTGACCCATTGGGTGTTGGTTTAAACGAGACAGACCAATATGCAACAGCTTTACCTCTTTTACCTTGTTTTCTCTAGCTGTTTAATCTGCCAGGGAAGCGATATCATTCGCTTCAATGCCAATATAGATCATATGTGTTGGGGATCAGGGATTTGTAGACTAAAGTTTACGATCCCCGAGAGTGAAGGGCTCGTGCTTTAGGCTGGGTTGGGATCAACTCAACGTCCTCTTTGTAAAGGCTTCCTAGCTTTTCTCCTGGGGGCAATTGGTTCTTTTGAGGGAAGTTACATCAGGGCATTACAACAGAATTTATAGAAGTTAAGTAAAGATTGAAAATTTTGGTTAACGCTTAGCTTCTTTTGTTTTTTTTATGTATAGGAACGATGGGAATGGGTAGGGCAATTTCTGGTACGTTGGCTATCGATGGGAGTGGGTGAAATGCTATGGGTGGAGTCGTTGCGGCGGGCCATGAACAGACGGCAGCGGCGGCTGTGGAGATGCTGAACCAAGGGGGCAATGCCTTTGATGCGGCGGTGGCGGGGGTGCTGGCTTCCTGTGTGGCGGAGTCGGTGTTGACCTCCTTGGCGGGGGGTGGCTTTTTGCTGGCCCACACGGGGGTAGGGGAGTCGGTGCTGTTTGATTTTTTTTCCCAAACACCGGCCAGTAAAGCGCTGGCCCATCCGCTGGATTTTTATCCGATCCATGCTGATTTTGGGGATGCGGTGCAGGAGTTTCACATTGGCCTAGGGGCGATGGCGGTGCCGGGGGTACTCAAGGGGCTGGTGCATGTGCATCGCAGCCTGGGACGGTTGCCACTGAAGTGGGTGGTGGAGCCTGCGATCGCACTGGCCCGCCAGGGCGTCATCGTCAATGATTTTTTTGCCTATGTCTATGGGCTGCTGCGACCAATTTTGCTGGCGACGGCTGGTTCTCGGGCGATCTATGCGCCTGATGGTGAGCTTTTGCAGGCGGGGGATCGGTTGTACATGCCAGATTTTGCCGATGCCCTGGAGCGGTTGGTCAGCCAAGGAGAAGGGGCCTTTTGGCAGGATATGGCCGATCAAATCACCCAGACCCAAGGGGGCTATTTGACCGCTGCGGACTTTGCCAACTATCAAGTGATCGAGCGTCAGCCCCTGTGTCTGGACTACCATGGCACCCAGCTGCTGACCAATCCTCCCCCCAGTGCGGGTGGGGGCTTGATTGCTTGTTCCTTGGCCCTATTGGCGGACTGTCGGTTGGCGGACCACGGCAGTCCTGACCATCTGTTAGCCCTGAGTCAGGCGATGCGGCTGACCAATATGGCCCGCTGCGATGGTTACGATGCCCGAATCCATCAGCCTCGGGTGGCGGAGGAGTTTTTGTCGGCGGGGCATTTGGGGAAGTATCGAGCGGTTTTGGGGGATGCGATCGCATCCCTCTCATCGGCCATCACCAATAAACTAGGCAGCACCACCCACCTCAGCGTCATCGACGACGACGGCAATGCCGCCAGTGTTACCACCTCCAATGGCGAAGGCTCCTCCTATGTCATCCCCGGTACCGGCATCATGGTGAATAACATGCTGGGGGAAGAAGACCTCAACCCCCACGGCTTCCATCAGTGGCCCCCCAACCAGCGCATGTCATCCATGATGGCCCCCACCATGGTGCTGCGGGATGGTCGCCCCTACCTGGTGTTAGGGTCCGGTGGTTCCAACCGCATTCGCACCGCCATTTTGCAGGTAATTTCCAACCTAGTGGACTTTGACATGCCCCTAGAAGCGGCGGTAGCCGCACCGCGGATCCACTGGGAAAATCAGGTATTTCATCTAGAACCAGGCTTTGACCAGGCCGCCCTAGGGCCGATCATGGGCAGCGCCAATCCCGTGTGGTGGCAGGCCCAAAACATGTTCTTTGGCGGTGTCCATGCCGTGGGTGTGGATGTCAACGGTTGCCTGCACGGAGCAGGAGATAGCCGCCGCAGGGGAGCGGTTGCTGTGGCACAATAAATAACCGCTGTTAGCCACTGTCGGCTGTAAATTAGCCACTGTAGATTAATGGCTATGTCCAATGACTATAGATCACTGTTTTAGACTGTCTAGTATGGTCGTGTCAGGCTCAAAGGTATAAGCTCCCCATGGATAATCGTCGTTACCACATCACCACGTTTGGTTGCCAGATGAACAAAGCCGACTCCGAGCGGATGGCAGGCATCCTCGACGACATGGGCATGACCTGGATTGAGGACCCATTTGCCGCCGATTTGGTGGTCTACAACACCTGCACCATCCGCGACCACGCCGAGAGCAAGGTTTACTCCTATTTGGGCAAACAGACCAAACGTAAACACACCAACCCCAACCTCACCCTAGTAGTGGCCGGATGTGTGGCCCAACAAGAAGGGGAAGCCCTGCTGCGTCGGGTGCCCGAACTGGACCTGGTGATGGGGCCGCAACATGCCAACCGTCTAGGGGATTTGCTGGAGCAGGTCTTTGACGGCAACCAGGTGGTGGCCACCGAGCCGATCCATATTATGGAAGACATCACCAAGCCCCGCCGAGATAGCAAAATCTCTGCCTGGGTGAACGTAATCTATGGCTGCAATGAGCGTTGCACCTACTGTGTCGTTCCTGGGGTGCGCGGTGTCGAACAATCCCGGACCCCAGAGGCGATTCGGGCTGAAATGGAACAGTTGGGACAACAGGGCTATAAAGAAGTCACCCTGCTGGGCCAGAATATTGACGCCTACGGTCGGGATTTACCCGGCATTACCGCAGAAGGTCGCCGCCAAAATACCCTCACCGATCTACTGTACTACGTCCACGATGTACCCGGCATTGAGCGGATTCGCTTTGCCACCAGTCACCCCCGCTACTTTACAAAGCGGCTGATCAAAGCCTGTGCCGAAATGCCTAAAGTCTGTGAGCATTTCCACATTCCCTTCCAGTCCGGTGATAACGATGTGCTCAAGGCCATGGCCCGGGGCTACACCCATGAGAAATATCGCCGCATTATCGACAAAGTTCGACATTATGTGCCCGATGCCGCCATCAGTGGCGATGCCATTGTCGGCTTTCCCGGTGAAACAGAAGCCCAGTTTCAAAACACCCTCCAGCTCATGGAGGACATCGGCTTTGACATGGTCAACACCGCCGCCTATTCCCCTCGGCCCAATACCCCCGCCGCCCTGTGGGATAGCCAGGTAGACGAGGCCACTAAGAAAGATCGTCTGCAGCGCATTAACCATCTCGTCTCGAGGCAGGCGGCCGAACGCTCCCAGCGCTATCTCCACCGGATTGAATCCGTCATGGTAGAAGATGTCAGCCCCAAAGATCCACAGCAGGTAATGGGCCGCACCCGCACTAACCGCCTCACCTTCTGCCCCGGCGACATCAACGAACTCAAGGGCAAAATTATTGACGTCAAAATTACTGAAATTCGTCCCTTTAGCCTTACTGGCGAGAGGGTTGAGGCGTTGGTTGGGGCTTAACCCAGCGGCGCAAACTTTGTTTGAAACGTGATCCCACCATGCTCCCGCGTGTTTATCTTTGGCCATGATCCGTGGGCTTCGCCAGCCTTGGACGAGCAGGGCTGTAAACGCCATTGGCGACGATAGTCAAGTATGAGAATGGCTGATGTTCACCCGTTCGATGTGACGAACCTAAATCAGGGGCATCCTAGAAATTAATCACCATCGTTGCAAATTGAGGAATTGAGATCATGGCAGACACAGCAACTATCCTGCCTGCCCAATTACATCACCGTAACTACACGCTGATCCATGCGCCTACTCAGTTGCATCGATTGGGGATGGCACCTAGGTTTGAGCAACGGTGGAGGCAGGCTCATAGTCAAATCTTAGGGCTGGCGGACCAATGCCATCGGTTAGCGGTGAATGGCTTGACGGTATATCAAGGGGGAAGCAATCCCGGTGAGTTTCAAATTCATCAAAATGTGAATATGGCCAATCTTGAGTCCTTGATGGCAACAGCGCCCCTACCAGAACAGCTGACTTTAGCCCCCATACTACAAACTGTTCTTGACCGTTATTTTGCTGAGAAAGCAACCGGGCAACAACCCAAGAATGGCGAGATAATTATCATTTTGATTGATCATGAGCCGACGGATCGGTTAGCCATTGCCAAGCAAATTGTAGCGGCCTCGCAAAAGTTGGATCATAACGATGAACTTGGCATTGGCTGGTTGCAGGTGGGGGATGATTATATTACTAAAGGCTTTCTGGCCACCCTAGATGATAACCTGCGCCAAAAAGGAGCCAAGTTTGACATTGTTGATCACAAGCCAATTCAGCAAATTTCTGCTAGTGAGCCCACCCGTTTTCTAATGGATGTGTTGAAGGATTAGGGTCGACAAAAGAGAATGGATCCAAAAGCCATAAAAAAGCCATATTGATCGGATCTAAGGTTAGCCCCCTGCTCAATATGGCTAGGTTTAAATTCATGGTGTCCATAGCCCTATCAATGCCCTTGTTAGGGAGGCATTTTGCTATGGTTGCCTGCATCTATTCGTAGATCCAGCCCTGAGCGCAGGATTCCCAGCTAGCTAGCTCGCCCTCGGAGAACCAGAGGGCGATTTCTGTCTGGGCTGTTTCGATGGCATCGGAACCGTGGATAATATTGCGGCCAATGGTAACGCCGTAGTCACCACGAATAGTGCCAGGGGGTGAGCTGATGGGGTTGGTGGCACCGATCAGGGTGCGGGCAGAGCCGACGACGCCTTCACCTTCCCAAACCATGGCAACCACGGGGCTAGACGTAATGAAGTCCACTAAGCCACCAAAGAAGGGACGCTCTTTGTGGACGCCATAGTGCTTTTCTGCCAACTCACGGGGGACGGCCATGAATTTCATGCCCACCAGGTTAAATCCTTTGGTTTCAAACCGGCTGATGATATCGCCGATCAGACCGCGCTGAACACCATCGGGCTTGATCATAATGAAAGTGCGTTCCACAGTTTTACTCCTAACAATACGTTTATTGAGTTTATGAGGACACCGAGCGATTAAGCTTGATCGCAATCGGTGCAATCTACACTCTGTAATAGAGCCAGATCTAGGGTATATCCCTTTGCGGTCATTTTACGTATCGCTCCTTTAAAAATCCGGTATCCAGGACAAATTTAGGGCCAGTATCCATCTAGCAATGGTGTGTATCCTAAACGACACCCCTGGATGCGCTCAATCTTCTCACATCCAGGCAGGGAAGTAGATCTTTCCAATTTGTATGGCTTACATGGTGGTATGGCAAATGCTGAATACGTTCAGCCACTGCCCATGGAGGCTAATTAAGGCTTGCAGTGCTCCCCATGGGTAACAACCATGTACACATCTATATAATTTCAGTTGGATTGTCCTGGATTATGGCCGGTAATAGTAGGGTGGATGATTGTTGCCGCTCAGGTTTTTGGATAATTGATTAAACCTAGATATTCCCATGATGACGTTGATATTGTTGTCCTGTAAATCTAACCTGTCCTGACTTAGAAAGGGGAACAATCAGGTATACATCTGAATCATTCGTATCCTAGGGAAAGCAAAGCTGAGACGTGGCTATATTTTCCTTGAATCTATAATTTCTTATTCCATTTATGAGTTTTCCGAAGCTGCCAACCTTGGTTCAAACAGACTTAGATCAGCCTTCGGATACTGTTTCTCCTATTCTTCGACCAAATCTGTATCAAAGGTTGTTGAGGTTGTTTCATCTCAACTCATTTGGTGGACGACTATTTTGGCTAATTATCCTGAGCACCCTGGGAGGGATGGGGGGGATGGCTTGTTTCTTTAGTGAACTGCTAAAAGGGCAGGCAGAAGAACAGGTGCGTAGTAGCTTGGCTGGCAAGGTTAATGAGATCGCATCCGTTGCAGAAATAGCAGAAACCCTGGCCTATGGTTTGGGGGTGAGTGCGACTACACTCCATGAACGTCAGGCCCAGTATGCAGATACGTATCGAGAAATTGTTCTACAGTTATTTGAACGGCGGCCAGAATTTGTGGTCGGGTTGGGCTTAGGCCAGAGCGAAAATGGCATCATCGTTGACCAATCCTGGATGTTTCCATACTATTCAGCGATCCTGCAACAGGACAATACTGCCTTTAATCAGGACGCCATTCGCTACGAGGATTTGGCCGATGACAAGGGCGAGTTTTATCCGCAAAGTCAGCGTTATCAGTCATATTTTTTACCCCAGATCAGTATATGGACTGAACCTTATGAAGGACCAGACAATAACCGTTTGTTGACTTACTATTTACCCATGTTTGGCAACGAGGGGGAATGGTTAGGTACCACCCTGGTGGATATTGACGGCAATTACTTGAATCGGTTGTTGGACGATGCGGTGTTTCGTCGCGCCGGACACTTTCTTTTGATAACCAGTTCAGGCATGGTGATTGCAGATCCCACTGATGCATACAATCAGCCAGGTACCCAGAGAGATATTGAGGAACTTAGGAGGCTGTGGGAAAAGGGCGTTGGCGGAACAGGTTTTTTACGGAGCGCAACTGGCTACTGGGCCTATAATACTGTCCCTGGACAGGACTGGATTCTATTAGGTTTTGTGCCCTATAGTGCTGTCTATGACCGAATTTTTACGATTACGGCGGTGACAACAACTTTGGTCATGGCGGCATTGACAATAATTCTTTTTCTGGCGATTAGTAAACTTAATCGTCGGCTTAAACCCATTTTGCTCCAGTGCAACCAACTGCCAATCAATGATTCTAAAAAAAATAACTTTAATCTGCTGGCAGAGTGGCATCACCAGGATGAGTTGGATCGGCTATCCCTGTGCTTTTTCAAAATTTTGGAGCAACTAAATGAAAATGATGAAACCATCCTTTACTACAAGCAAGCCCTCAGTCAGGAAACCCAACATACTAACCAGGTGATTGAGCAGGTTTTAGAACTGACCACTCGCGTTGACAATGAAGCCAGGGAGCAACAGGTCCTGATTCAGGAGGTTCAGAACCGTTTGACTGATAAAGATGATCAGTCTGTGGATATTCACATCGATGCGCTTTCTACCATGGAACGGGCCCTGGATGGAGACCTGAGACGGTTGTCAGCCGATGTAAATGCTACAGAACTATTTACTTCGGTTGAGGCCTATCTGGCGAATCTGTCAGTTGCCATAGACAATGGTGCTGTGCCCAACGGTACTCATCTTCAGGTGCTGATGGCAAGGCTAACTACCGATATCGCTCACCTCAAAGCCCATGAGCAAAAGCAGCAAACTACTCTTAAAAAGTTGAATTATCAGACTAGCAATATCCTTCAAGCCGGACAGACTGCCCTCAGTAGCTCTCGATCCATGTTTTCTTTGGTCAATTCCATCATGGAAACCCTATTCAGGTTAGAGGCCATTTCCTCCAACCTGAATAGCCAGGTGAAATTTATATCAGAAATGATTTTGGTGAATCTAGAGCAGAGAAGGAAACGGGAATGATTGCGCTGGTCAGAGTAAGCTACATGTTGACTCAGGGTAGTTGTTACGAATGTCTTGTATGACTTTGTTGTGTCCATGGCTCGGACGGACGCATTTAGTTGGCAGCCATTCAGTTGACTGAGCTAATGACATGGGCCATTAAATCAGGGACCAGAGCTCTTTGCCTAGGGAAATGATCCAGGCGGCGATCAGGCTGGCCCAAATGCTCAGTTCTAGTTTGGATCGCTGGGCGATGGCCCGCCCCCTGTCTGTCCAGGAATTAAGTTTGAAGTTTGACCACCAAAATTTAATGTGGTTTTTCCAAAGTTTGGGGCTATCTTGTGGCCGAAATTTGCTAGTTAGCATGGAGCGAAGAAAGGGAATGCCCCCTACTTTGGCATTCATCAGTAGATGTAGTGCGATCGCAACCACCATCACCCCCCAGGAAATCAAATGAACGTAGTACCAGAAATGATCCAGTTCTCCCTGGGGTAGCCATTGATCATCCATCATTTTGCCGCTAAATAGGGCAAAGGTGAGGGCCAGCAGGGTGGCCGTATTGGTCATCCGGCTAAGGATGTGCCACCAAATCGGTCTACCCACCTGAGCTGTCAACTTAAGGGCCTCGTCGGGTGCCATCAATCGTTGTTGTCCCCGATGAAACGAATACAGGACCAAAGCAGGAAAGATTAAGAGCGTGTACAGGCCAAAGGTGCCATGGACCCCTTCAATCTCCTCATATTTCGGCAGGGGTAACGTGCCCCAGCGGCCATCGTAGGTGTTATAGGTCCAGAATGCACTTAAAAGTGCCATTACTAGGAACAGCGCCGTAACACCATGCAAAATTCTCAGGAGTAAGGGTTGGTAGGGCTGAGTAGACTTCATAAATCGTTTTTAGATATACTTTACAGGGGCAAACACTCTGGCTACGGACATTTCTGTTGAAGTTTTGTCGATCTATCGGCGAGATTTTTAAATCTTTAATGAGCCAATGGTGAAGTTGATGCTAAGTCACCTTGATATTTGCTGATTTCCTGGGTGAAGTTTTGCAGAAATGATCGGTGAAGTTTTGTAACTACTCAGGCTGGGGTAGGAGAGTTATAGGGTTTCCAGAGAACAATCCCATGAGGGCATCCAGAACGTTATGCCCCTGTTTGCGTAGAGTGGATAGGTAACCGCGAATACGGCAGAACAT
>NZ_JAYGIG010000063.1:0-15220 GCF_034932105.1 Leptothoe sp. PORK10 BA2
TCCCTGCTGTGAAGTTAGGAATTTTGGAGGCAGGGATATCTTGGTCGCAGTTATTTTCTATTCGATATGCTGTCTAGCCCACTGAAGCCAAGTGTTTCAAGGCACCCAGTCGACGGAACCAGTGCCGGATTTATTTAACATCTGCTCCTTTGCCTTGCCACTGCTAAACACCACTTAGCCGAGGTAACGATTGTGCTCAATTTCATCCATGTGATGGAATAAGTCTGGAAAGCCGCCTTTTGCTTTTGTCCAGGGGAGTGAGGCTGCCGAAATCTGGGTCCAAGAACGGGCCTCCACGCATCCTCGAAGGCAAAGCCAGTGATGTGGTGGTTGAAGTATCGACCCTACCTGCGGTATGACCAGTATTTAGAGCAGCGATATCCGATTGCCTCAGGGGTGATTGAAGGGTTGGCCAATGACCGTATGGCCGTTTACCGGGACTCGTTGGCGACTAGACCGGGCTGAGGCTGTCCCAAAAATTCGGACACTGCCCGCCAGTGATGGCTTCGATGAGTATTGGCAATTCTACAAACTACAGGAGTTCAAACCCAATCATGTCAGAAAATTTCAGGATCCTGAAAGATTGTTAGCAGCTTGATTTTTACACTAAAAGAGCCGTACCCTTGTCAACATCCCACACTCGCCCAGCCTACTCATACTTCACTAGCAGTTTTTTCAGCTCTCAGTTCTATCGCTTTTAACATTTGCTCAGACGTGGTCACCCAGCCAAAAATCATCTGGGTCATTTCCACCGTGATCCGATGAAACTCTGGCTTTAATGACGCACAACAATCCTCCAACAGCAGACATTCATAACCCAAATCATTCGCCGTTCGCAGGGTGGTATGTACACAACATTCCGTCGTCACCCCCGTCAGCAACAACTGCCGAATCCCCCGCTGCCGCAAAATCAAATCCAAATCCGTCGCCACAAAGGCTCCCTTTCCAGGCTTATCCAACACAATCTCCCCCGATACCGGCTGTAGCTCATCCACAAAATCATGACTCTTAGACCCACGGGTTAAAAAACGTCCCATGGCTCCCTCACTGCCAATGGCAGCATTCTGGTGCTTTGAGCGGGCTAACTTATGGGGTGGACAATCACTCAAATCGGATCGATGGCCCTCACGGGTATGGATAATCGTCACGGGGGTTTGTCGCAATCCCTTTAGCAATAGTTGTAATGGCCGGATCGGTTGCTGTGTTTGACCCACGTCAAATCCCAGGGAGTCAGCCCATCCCCCCGGCGTACAAAAGTCATTTTGCATATCGATTACCAACAAGGCCGTATGGACCAAGTCAAGGGTTAATGGATAGGGTTGAGCTGGAATGATAATTTGGGAGAATTGTTTTTTCATAAAAAAAAGCTCTGGCAAAACCAGAGCTTAGAAGCACGGAAAGAAAACTGTGTAAAGAAAAACTGTGTTGCAGGTTAGCTTAAAACCACCGCAGACAGAAATGCAGCACCGGCACCACAGGTCACCAGACCGGCATAGCGCAACCGTTGTCCTAACTGGCTAGGATCAATGCCCCGTTGAATAATCCAGAAAGCAGAGGCTGCGATCGCACCCTGCACCACCGTAAACCCAATCAAATAGGACAGCAGCGGCGTCATTGAAGCCCCCACAATCGCCTCACCATACGCATAGCCATGGAACAAACCTGCTAAGACTGCAAGTAGAGCCACTGCCGCTATATTAAAACGGTTTCCATAAACCGCCAATACCCCAAAAATCAACACCGACAAAGAGATAATAAATTCAGGGGCAGGCAAATCCAACGACATCAGGTGTAACCCTGTCCCCGCTAGGGCTGCCAACAAAAACGCAGCTGGAACTGCCCAGCCGGGCTTAAACCGGGTGGCCAAAACGCCCACCAACAGGGTAAAAACCAGGTGATCCGGACCGATGACCGGATGGCCCATCCCCGACAACAAACCTTGCACCCAATTATTGGGAGTAGCGCCACCAAAGGGATGGTGGGCCAGGGCAGGGGTGGCCAAAGCCATTACAGCCACAACCATCAAGACAATCGATACCCTAAGTTGGCGTAGCATTGGAGTCAAATCCTTCATTTTAGATCTCAAGTTCATGGCAGTCCATTTGGTTAACTTCAAATTGTTGTGTTGGCTGTCTCAGCCATAGCCTTGCAGTCCATCAGCTGAGACAATTGAGTCTCTAACTCACCCGGTTTCAGGACTCCCGAGGCAACAACCATCTTCTCCAGCGTCGTCAGCCAACATTGGTAATAGTCCCATTCCGGATCATCCAGCTCGTGGGTTGCTTCCCATTCAGCAATGGTTGTCATCAATGTTTGGCGAAAATCTTCCCATTCATAATGGCCCTGTTTTGAAAGGGCAATAGCCACGCCAAAGGCCATTTTCTGCCAATCCCGATCAAACTGTAAATGGCCATCCTTTCTGGGGGGGGCCTCTTCGGGAGACCCCATCAAACTGGTCGCTGCAAAATGTTCAAACTTCGTAAACATATCAAGGAACCTGAGGGAGATAAATACACTTTGGCTGTGTAAACATCGAGCAGTGAATGCAACGCCTAGGGCAAAAACCGAGCCTTAATCCCCTCCTAGGAGGGGCAAAGGGGTGGGTTGACCGTTAACGCTAGCTAAAGAGAACTAAACTGAAACCGTCGCCACACCCATCATGGCTTCAGGGGTTAATAACGCGGCTAACTCAGCCTCACTCATCCCTTCCGTACCGGCAGGACGCATGGGCAACACCCACCAGCGAATCTGGGCACTGCTATCCCATACCAGAACCTTGACAGACTCATCTAGCTCTACGCCAAATTCAGACAGGACGACACGAGGTTCTCGGACCACCCTGGCCCTAAAGGTAGGATCTTTGAACCAGTAGGGTGGCAACCCTAACGTGGGCCAAGGATAACAGGAACACAGGGTACAAACAATCACGTTATGCACCTCCGCCGTATTCTCCACGATCCGCATGTGTTCGCCCTCTGCTCCAGACATACCCTCAGGCAAGTCCATCGACTCACAGGCGGCATTACAATCGGTCAGCAACAGCTCTTTAAAGGCCGGGTCAACCCAGGCTTTTGCGACTATTTTGGCCCCATTAAAAGGCCCCATCTCAGTTTCGAAATATCCCAGAATGGTATCCACCGTATTCCCGGTGATCACTCCTTTTTCGATCAAAAGAGACTCTAGAGCCTTGACCTTAGCAGCGCTAAAGGTTTCTCGATCGGCACCGTATCTAAATCCTGGATAGTTAGTTGTCATAATATGCTCCCTCGACCACCTTGCTTAAACTGCTTCTATGTAAACTTCAAAAATGTCGTTGTAGTAAACCAAATTAGGCTCAGTCACCGACTTATCCCACAGGTCTTCTGGTTGAAAGGCCAGACTATAGACCGGCATGGGCACACCAATGCCATCTTCGGTTGCAAAGAAGTAGGTAAAAGCCCCTTCATACACCTTGACCACCGTGGCCACCCGGCCTTGCAAATTACCGGGCAAACGGCTGTGGGCACCGGGCGAGATAGTCTTAATTTTTACCTGTTCCCCTAGGCTAAATTTGGGTGGAGCCTCTAGGGGGCGCATGGGAGAATCTCCCTCTTTTAGGTATTTCACCACCTGGGTATCAATGGCCTTGTTGCCACCGGTGGGCAGGGGAGCCGCAGCGGCGACACTGTCTTCTAAGAACATGGCGGTGCGGGCATCTAACTCTTCCTCGGTGATGTAGCCTTCACTGATAAAAAAGCCGGAAATGCCCCCCAACCATTTCTCGTAATACCGCAACCGGAAATACTCAAAGGGATGCATGCCCTCGGCCCCTGCGCGCAGATGGCCCCAGGTCCAAAAACTCTTAAAGTTGGTGGGTACACTACCGATGTCGTAGTCGGGCACAGATTCGTCTAAATGGCTACTGAGGGCCATCATTGCCGTATGGATACCGAAAATTCGCTTTTCCCACGGTTCAACAAATACATCTATTACTGGGGTGATGTGGTCAAGTCCTTCGAGTCCCCCCAAGGCATGTTGTAGTTTCATAAGGTTACTTTGTTCTCAATAGGGTGAAACGTTGAAAAAGAGAGAGGATGTTTAACGCTGACTCCTATGGCGCATGGACATAGGTTTTGGCAAAACAGTCTGCAAATCCAGATCGTAGCTCTGCTTCATCCAGATTCCGGCCAATAAAGACCAGCTCATTTTGCCGGGTTTCTTCCGGTCGCCAGGGCTTACCGGGCCGACCATCTAGGGTCATGTGGACCCCCTGAAACACAAACCGCCGCTCGGCCTGATCCACATTCAAAATACCTTTCATGCGAAACAGATCGGCTCCTTGGGCTTGCACCAGACGGTAGAGCCAACGGTTGAACTGATCAATGTCGATGGGATCAGTGTTCTTAATGGCCACGGACCCAATGGAGTTGTCATGGTCGTGGGATTCTTCTTCTAAGAAGGCGGGATCAATACTGAGGGCATTTTTGAGGTCAAAGGCCTGTACTCCTAGGACAAGATTCAGGTCAATGGCACAGTTTTGGGTGTGGTGGATTTTTGCGATCGCATTCATCCCCCTCACCTTTTGCATTAAAGCAGTCAAAGTCTCAGCTGAGACCAGGTCTGTCTTATTCAGCAAAATCACATCGGCAAAGGCAACTTGCTCCTGGACTTCACAACTGTCCCAGTGGTCCCAAATGTGCTTAGCATCAACGACAGTCACCACCGCATCCAGCTGGGTTTGTCGCAGCATCACCTCATCCACAAAGAAGGACTGAATAACGGGAGCCGGGTCGGCCAACCCCGTGGTTTCAATCACTAAATGATCAAACCGATCTCGCCGGGCCATCAAATCATTGATAATCCGAATCAGGTCTCCCCGCACGGTGCAACAAATGCACCCATTGTTCATCTCAAAAATTTCCTCATCAGCATTCAGCACCAGCTGATGATCAATGCCAACTTCCCCAAATTCGTTAACAATGACCGCCACCCGTTGGTTGTGCTCTTCCGTCAGGATGCGATTCAATAATGTAGTTTTACCAGCCCCTAAATAGCCTGTTAACACGGTGACGGGGACTTTTTGAATCAATGCCATGGGTTGAATTTTGCCTATGTTCGCTTAAAAAACTGAACGTGAACTAGAAGATTCTGGTGATGGCCGTCATCTATACCATTGTCATCACGCGAAATCCAATGGTGCGATTCAGCGCTGTCTCGGCATACCCAGAACGGCTCGCGGAACGGAGTTTTTCCGGTGCATCCAGCCAACCACCGCCGCGAATGACCCGTAGCTGGGAACCTGCCACTGCAACAGCCCTGCGAGCCCGACCATCGGCAAAGGCCCCGCGATGGTTCCGGTGCCAACCGTCAGCGCACCATTCCCACACATTGCCGTGCATATCATGCAGCCCAAACCCATTGGCCGAGAAACTACCCACGGGAACCGTAGAATGTCGATACTCTCCAGGTGTTTCAGCCTTATAGGTAGCGCTGGCTCGATAATCGGCTAATTGGGCAACAATGGTCTCCCCCGTACTAAAGGGGGTTGTTGTGCCAGCCCGGCAGGCATATTCCCACTGGGCTTCGCTGGGAAGCTGATATGGGCGGCCAGTATGTTGACTTAGACGTTGACAAAATTCGGTCGCATCCAACCAGGAAACACTCTCCACCGGGCGGTTACTGCCCTGAAAGTGGGAGGGAGCCAGATGCAATTCTCGACTTACCTTGGGTAAAGCAACTACAGCTGCCCACTGGGCCTGGGTAATGGGATATTTACTCAGAAAAAATGAAGACAGGTTTACCTGCTGCCGAGGCAGTTCTTCCCCTTTAGCCTGGGGCTCAGACCTCGGTGCCCCCATCAAAAATTTACCAGGGGTGATTTGTACCATATCGAGTCGATCAACACTGTTGATTGACTCAGGGAAATAATTTGCCGTATGACTTTTAGGCTGTTGCAGATGTCCCGCCCGATCGACGGTCGTCACCTGAAATTCAAAGGACGTTAGCCCTAAATCTCGCTGCTCACCGGACTCACCCAGGATCGAAGCAATGGCACCGCTCTGGGCCGCCGCCACAAGACTTAAACCGCCTAAGCCTGTATATTGAAAAAATCTTCGTCGTTTCATCACCCTATTCAGTCCTCAATGTGTGCGGGCCTTAAGAAATACTCTTCAGAAAATCGCAAGCAACTATGTCCGCAAACACTCAAACAGCAAATTCAAGGCTAAATGTTTGCCGAGCCCTAAGGGATTGATCTACTACTTACTCAATCAGTAAATTAGAAAAGACCAGCTGTTGTTGTATACTTGGCTACAACCATTCACCAATGTCACAAAACCATATATTTTGGCCTCTTACAAAAATTATTAGGTGTTGTGGCTATAGGCCTTGTCGTTTTGTTGCCCGCCTCACGCTAGGTTCAGCTCATAGTTGTAGAGTGCCACTATCAAGATATCTCACTCCACTGCAGATATTTGTGCCGATGTTTCTCTTTAAAGTGCCTTTTTCAATCGATAGATGATTCCCCTCCAACTCCGGTGGATCGGCACACGGGCACGCCGGTAATCTCGCCGACAAACTCGCAGAGCCCCTTCAGTTGATCCGTTTGTACCCCCGCCGAGACCTTCAGGTGCATGGCCAAAGCCACGGCAACTTTTTCCAGGGCTAGTAATCCAGCAAGTTCACCTAGCCCATTCACATCGGTATTAAATCTATGTATTAAATCGTTTGAAATCTGAGCTTAAAACCTGATCAGCTTCAGGCTCACAGTCTCCCTAGTTTGACGGTATATTAGAAACAGTAGAGATATTAATTATTCATAAATGATAGCCAATAATGATTTATTACCTCAGACAATCGATGGATATGAGATCGATCAGTTAGATCTAAATATTATTAAATTTTTGCAACAAAACGGACGTATAGCCTACAGTGACATTGCCCGTTCCATTGATGCCCCGGAGGCGACTATTCGATACCGGGTTAAACGCCTAATCGACGAAAAAATTATTTCCATCAGCGCCTTTATTAATACAGGCAAGATTAAATACGAAAATGTTGCCTACATTGAACTAGAAGTAACTCCTACTTTTTTAGAAGCCAACATTAGTGACCTGATTGCCATGGAAAATATCAGCTACGTAGCATCGGTAACTGGGGAGTTTGACCTAATGTTGGAATATATTTATCGAGATAACGATGACTTACTGAATTTCATTAACTCCTTGAAAAGTAATCCAAGTGTTAAGCGATTAAATTCAAGGACTATTTTAAAAATCCACAAGGCTCAGTATCCAGCTAGAATTCAACCGTAAGAACCCTCTCAAGGATCGGCATGAAAATAAAACACCCACTGTGAAATATTAACGGTGATGACTGTTCCCCTTGCGTTGGCGAAACCTGTCCAGAGAGTTAGGGAGACTTCCCGGGGGCATTGAAGCTGTTTGCTCCGAAAGGTCATCCACTTCAACTCAAACTCACCAAACTCTAGAAAAAATCATTCAAGGCATCTTGACCGTCTTCTCCATCGCATCAAACGATGCCCCTTTCAATAACGTTTCCTGAGCATTAACATCTGTCTCTATCACCCCCTCCAAATGACGTTGGAGGCCAAGAAAATCAGCATCATACCGATCCCGGAACCTAGCATCAGCAATATTCACCGTTTCAATGATTTTCCCAGGTCGATCCCCAATCACAATCAGTTTTTGCCCTAGTAAGATTGCCTCCTCTACATTATGGGTAACCAATACCATAGTGGTCGCCGTATCTTCCCAAATGGAAAACAGAAACTTTTGCAACCTGCGCCGTAGTTGAATGTCTAGGGCCGAAAACGGTTCATCCAGCAACAACACATCCGGCTGTACCGCAATGGAGCGAGCAATGGACACCCGCTGCTTCATGCCACCTGACAATTGATGGGGATAGGATTTGCGGGCATTAAACAGACCTACCTGTTCCAGAATATCCTTAACTTTGGTAACATACTGGGCTGGTTTCTTACCCTTTACCTTAAAACCAAAGCCAATATTTTGCTCGACGGTCAACCAGGGATAAAGGGTATTTTCCTGAAAGACCATGCCAATTTTAGGAGTAATTCCCTTGAGGGGCACCCCATGGAAAAGCACCTGGCCGGTGCTGGGTTGAATAAACCCGCCCAACAGTTTAAGCAATGTGGATTTTCCACCGCCAGATTGACCCAAAATAGTGACAAAATCACCTTGGCTTACTTCTAGATTGACCTGGTCCAAAACCACCGAAGCTTGGTTGCAAGTGGATGAAAACTGTTTCATCACATCCTGACAGGCCAGGATGGATGACGTGGAGGGGAGGGGAGAGGTGCGATCGCAATTTTCCATACCCTTATCCATACCCTATACCTGCCACCAGAAAAATTTTCGCTGGATCAACAGCAGCAACCGATCCACAGCAAATCCAGTAATTCCAATGATACAAATCCCTAACAGGATCAGATCACTGTTAAACAAATTGCGCCCGGTCATCACCACCGTACCCAACCCATCCCGCAGCCCGGTCATTTCTGCTGCCAACACCGCCATCCAGGCCGCAATAAAATTCAGTCGTAATAACGTAAATACTCCTGGCAACACCGCAGGCACAATCACCCATCGCCAACGATTAAAACTGCCACCCCCCAAATTTTGCGCCGTCATCAACAGATTTTCAGGGATACGCTTAATTTCGGCCACCGTAGCAATGGTCAGGGTAAAGAACACCCCCATAAATACAATAAAGATAGCCGTTAAATTACTCACCCCAAACACCACCAGCGCCAAAGGCACCCAAGCAATCGGCGCGATCGGCGCAATCAGTCCCAAAATCGGCAAGATAAACAGCTCCGACCACCTGGAGAGACTAATTAACAAACCACAAAAAATAGATCCAATAAATGCAATGGTGATGCCCAGCAAAACACGGATCATCGTCACCGCCACCGACTGGTAAATCGAAGCCGCCTGGGACCCCAACCCAATCTTAAAATCACTCTCAAACAAAACCGGCAAAAACTGAGATGGGGGCGGCAACACCTGGGTGATCGGATTCTCTGGATTGCTACCCGCACCTTCCCACAGACCAATTAAAACAGCGCAGGATAATAGACCACACCCAATCGAAAGCAACGATTGTTGCCAAGCTTGGGGCTCCTGCATACTGTTTTTCATGGGCCTACTCGAGTGATTTAACCAAAGTCGTATCAAAAATGTCCTTTGCCGGCACATCGGATTCGATGTACTTCAGCTCCACCATTTTATCGACCACGGCTTGCACCGCCTCTAAATCAGGGGTAAATGTAATTGGCGAAGGCTGAGTCTCAAAGGCGGTTAACAACACCTCATCGTCAACCCGATAATAATTTCCCCCCTTCAACAATTCAATCGCCTTGGCCGGGTCAGTATTGATAATCTCAGCAGAGCACTGCATCCCTTTAATATAAGCTTCCACCACCTCTGGACGATCACTGAGGGTTTTGTCCAATACGCTAACTACCGTATTCGGAGTGGTGGGGGACCAAACCTCAGCATTGTCCGTTAATACCGTCGCTTCACCGCTGGCAACAAACTGAGTGGTATAGGGCTTGATGTGGCTGAGAATATCCACCTGACCGCCACGGAAGGCCTCCACCATGGCCAACAAATCATCAAAGTAGACCATCTCAAAGGCATCAGGTGAGGTTCCCGCCGCCTCAAAGGCATCCACCAAAATCAGCTCCAGGGTATCCCCCCGCAGAGTGGCAATCTTTAACTTTTTATCGGGGTTCTCTGAGACAAAGGTGACCAAATCCGCAATGGATTCCACCCCATACTCATTGTTGATAATCACCTGCATGACGCCCCAACCGCCTGCTGCTGCCACAGTTTTGATGGGGACACCACTGTTGGCCGCAAAAAATGGCAAGGTAAAGGGATTGGTACTGAAGTCAATGCTTCCTCCAGCCAAGGCCGCATTGTTATCCCCAGGGTTGGTAAAAGCAACGGTTTCAACCGCCAACCCGTTTTCTTCAAAACAACCTGACTCCACACCCACAAACAGAGGAGCCATGTCTAACGCCACCAGGTGGCCCGCTTTGACAGGAATTAACTCTGCTGCCGCATCAGCGGCTGGAGCCTCCGCCACCTCATCCGATGCTTCTGGCGCCGTAGATGAGGCACAGGATACCCACAGGAGGCTACCTGCGGAGAGGGCCAATATCCGCCCTAACAAGATAGAAGTGGAGTTCATAACCATTTACCTCAGCCCCCAACGCTGATCTTTAAACTCAAAACGAAAACGCTTACCGCTGACATACCATGAGGTTAGATGACTCAATCAGTATTTTTTGTAGCCGATGAAACAATCTCAGCAGAAATACAGATATTAAAGTTGCTCAATTCGCAAAAAAAGAACCATGAACTACGAATTGATTAATTTTTGCTTCCTTTTTATGGATTTTTGATGCATGCCACACTCTTCAAACTAGTGCTGTCTCCAAGAGTGCAGAAGAGTGGGCCACCCAACCCAGAACGCCCCCCTCCGATTGAAGGATATGCACCGTGGCATCATGATCCCTGGCATCGAAAGCCGCGCAGCAATCCTCCAGCAGCAAACAGTAGTATCCCAAATCATTGGCATGGCGATAGGTAGCTAAAACGCAACATTGGGTTGTCACGCCGACGATCAAAAGGTGGGTAATGTGATCAGCTTGTAATAGTTGATCGAGGGAGGTATTTACAAAACAAGAGTGGGCGGGTTTATCCAGCTGTTTGTCCCCAGGCAGTGGTTGTAACTCATCAATAATCGCCACCCCCGGTTCCCCCTGCACGAGAAATCGCCCCATTTTACCGGTCTGGCCAATGGGGGACCCAGCATTGGCATAGCGTGTTTTTTTACTGGGCGATAGATCCGATAGGTCCGGCCTATGGCTTTCGCGGGTAAAAATCACCTTGATACCGGTTTGCCTCGCCCAGCCCACTAAGGATTGAACCGCCGGTATAATGGCGCGAACGGCTGTTATATCAAGGCCTAACGCACTGCCATTAAACCCATCGGGGTGGCAAAAGTCATTTTGCATATCAATCACCAGTAGGGCTGTTTGCTCAAGGGGCAGCTCGAATGGATGGGTATAGGTTTTGACTACAACCATAGATACCTCATAGGGATGTCTCCAATGTCATAGGTGATACTGTTAACTTTTTTATGGCAAAACTTTATGGCAAAACTGTTTTTAAAAACAGCTCTTGAGATTTAATCTAATCCTGATAGAATCGTTTGCAAGTCGGCCATAAACTTAAGCTGGAAATTGGAGCTGAAAATTCTGATTGAGTCAGGAATTCAGAATCTAGACCCTTGCTGAACTCTAACTCCTGACAATTAAATTCTAAGCTGGAAAACATTTCACGTTAAGTGGGTAGCTGTTTAAGTCTATGTCATTTGAATATCGTCTAAATAAATTTATCGGGGTTTAGTCACCCTCTAACAATTTTGCCGTAATGGGATTAAAGCCATGACATCTCATCACCATCGCCCTGAATCTGACATTGCCTTGCGAGTCAAAGCGATTGAATCACTGTTGGTAGAGAAAGGGATTGTTGAACCGGCGGCCCTTGATACCATTATTGACACCTATGAACATAAGGTAGGTCCCCACATCGGGGCTCAGATTGTTGCTAAAGCATGGGTTGATCCTGGGTTTAAACAACGACTCTTAGCTGATAGCACGAGTGCTATTTCGGAACTGGGGCTCACTGGATTTTCCAGTGAACATATGGTGGTGGTGGAAAACACCCCTGACGTACACAACCTGATTGTCTGTACCCTCTGTTCCTGTTATCCCTGGGCGATTTTAGGTCTCCCCCCCACCTGGTACAAATCATTTGCCTACCGCTCCCGTGCCGTGATTGAACCTCGCCAGGTTTTGCAGGAATTTGGTTTGGATATTCCTGAACAGGTTGAAGTCCGGGTGTGGGACAGCAATGCGGATCTGCGCTATCTTGTTCTGCCAGAACGACCGGCTGGGACAGAGGATCTATCCGAAGCGGATCTGGCCGCCCTGGTCACCCGCAACGCCATGATTGGCACAGCCAAGGTTCAACCGTCCATTGTCTCCCCCTCTGTTGTTGCTTAGGAGCTATCGCCATGAATGGTCCCCACGATCTCGGTGGTATGCACGGCATGGGACCGATTCCCATAGAAGAGAACGAACCCGTTTTTCATAGCGAATGGGAAGCCAAGGTATTTGCCATGAGCTTTGCCACCTTTATTAACTATTTTCCCGTCGATGAAACTCGCCATGCGTCCGAACAAATGCCCCCCGGTGACTATTTAAGTTCCAGTTATTATGAGCGCTGGCTCTATGCCCTAGAGTTGTTACTCACCAAGCATAATTTGGTTACCCCAGCCGAGATCGAAGCCAGAATGACTGAACTGGCCCAGGCAGATCCCTAAATGAGACAAAGTCCTAACTTAAAATTCTGAATTGGCACCATTCCATATCGCAGGGTGGGTACAAGTCACCACCCCTACAAAAATATCCGTTCTAAATCGAGTTTGCTGAACTCAGATTTATACTACATCTGTTCCCTTTTCTCCCTGCTCCCTTTTCCCCATGACCATCGAAACCCCCAACCAATGCATGACGGCCCAAGCCGCCAGAACCCTTCTAGACGAGGGTCTAAGTTGTCAGGCAGAAAGTGATTTACCTGCTCAGTTCCAGGTGGGCGATCAAGTTAAGGCCAAGGTCATGCACCCCAAGGCCTATACTCGCTTACCTCGCTACATTCGAGGCAAGGTAGGAGAAATTGTCAAAGATCATGGGGTTTATGTATTTCCAGACACTATGGGACAACGACTATCGTCAAAGCCTCAACATGTCTACAGTGTGCGGTTTGCTGCTCAGGAACTGTGGGGACAGGAGGCCTCCCCCAAGGACTCCCTCTATATCGATCTCTTTGATGACCATCTAGAATTCCCTTAGAGTTTGTTAATGATTACCTTCATGGATTCTCTAACCCTCCTCCTTTTCTGATGCATTGCGCATGCCCGGAGGGCTTTAGGGGGATTGAGGGGAATCAATAGTCCTTAGACCCTACAAACTGATGTCTCTACCTCAAAACAGTAACTCTCCCCTATCTGACCTTGCTCAAAACAATAGTGAACCTGTCTTTCAGGCTCCCTGGGAGGCTAGGGTTTTCGCCATGGTCCATCAACTAGCCAACGCCCAGAAATATAGTTGGTCGGAATGGACTGAGCATTTTGCAGAGGAAATCTCCCTCGCTGAGCAAGCATCCACCGATATGAGTTCCTATTATGAACGTTGGGTGCGGACCTGCGAAAAGCTCTTAATCACTAAGGGTATTCTGCATCCACTGGCGATTGATCAGCGCATGGAAGAACTCTTGCGAGAGCATGAGACAGCTGGGACTCATGGCCATAACGATCGCCCTGCATAGTCCTGCCAACACCCATCTCCTATTCCCCCCGAGGTTATTTTGGAACTTCTAGTTTTGCGTTCATGGTTGACCGGCCCAGCCGATCTAGAATCCCTCGTCCAGCAAACTGTGGATGACGGCTTTGACGGTATTGAGGGACCGATTCCCCAAGATATTCAACAAAGACAGCTCCTGCGCCGTCTTCTGCAGGATCATGGGCTGGTTTTTATTGCGGAGGCGACCACGGGGATCGACCCAGATAACACTAAGGATTGGTGGATTCCTGAACCCACCCGTAGTACTGGCGAGCATCTGGATGATTTGAAGTGGGCGGTGGACCACGCTAACGAGATCGGGGCCATGTTTGTCTCTACCATGTGTGGCTATGATGCTTGGTCCTGGCAGCAAAATGTGGACTTTTTTGGTCGCGCCTTGGAGTTAGAGCAAACATCCGGTATCACCATTAGCTTTGAAACCCACCGTAGCCGCTCACTTTATAATCCCTGGACTACCCGTGATTTGCTTAACCAGTTTCCCGCCATGAAGATCACCTGTGATTTTAGCCATTGGTGTGTGGTCTGTGAGCGCTTGCTCGACACAGAGTGGCCAATTTTAGAGCTGTGTGCCGAACGGGCCCACCATGTTCAATGTCGAGTGGGCTATGCTCAACATGCTCAGGTGGCAGACCCCCGTGCCCCGGAATCCCAGGAGGCATTGGAGGCCCACGAGCGTTGGTGGAGCCTGATTTGGCAGCAACAACAGCAAAGGGGCATGGCCAAAACCACGATGATGCCAGAGTTTCTCTACGACGGCTACATGCACACCTTGCCCTATACGGGGAAGCCGGTGGCGGATGTATGGGAAATCACTTGCTGGATGGCTGATCGACAGCGACAACGGTTTTCTAAGCAAGGGTACTGTTGAAGCCTACATTCCGCACTTCCAACTGGCACATTGAGTATTTAAATGAAGCAACAGGGATCACAGCCATTTTCTCTGACAAAATTATCAATAATTAGCCTTAATTGAGAATTGATGCCTTGTAGTTTGTTTGAACTATAAGGCGATGAAACCCTTGTCCGAAAAAGGTTCGATCGTTAATACCTGAGTGTGACACTTCAAAGGGCGGAATGTGGGTTTGAAGTCTATGGTCAGCGATTTGGCGGCATCGAACCGCATTTTAAGGATTATAAGTCAGCCGCTTTTGAGTTGATCCATTCCCATTTGCGGGATGCTCAAGCCCTCAATTGTCTATTGATGTTACTGGCAGCGGCGATGCTAATTTCCATATCTATTGCGATTGTTGTTGTCGCTGAAGGTCGGCGTACAATGCTCGACTGGCATAGTCAACGTGGCTTGAGTTTTCTGCAATTAGGCTTGCGAGAAATTAAACGCCTATGTTATCAACATCTCCCCATTCCCCGCTTAGCCAGTTTACTGCCCAACAATCCGCTACCTGCTGCTGCTTCCCTCAAAAAACGAGCACTGTTAGAGACCAGAATTGAGTTCTCAAAGGTTACTGTCTTCTCAACTTGAGACTTCAATGAGACTCAAAAAGTTTTCCGCACCACTAAGCGTCTCCAGATATGGACTGTGTTTGACACGGGCAGGAACCGAACGGGTTTGAGCCTGTTGACGCGAGAGCCACAACTCCCCCAGGATGCTGACTAGCCGCCTTTCTCGCTCGCCCGTTTCTGGGCAACTTGTTTGGATAAAAAATTTCCTAACCCCGGGGAGACATGGGCTTGAAGCTGAGCACGAACGGTTTGCTCAATGTCTGCCAGGCTATTCATCGGCAACCCCTGGGCTTGAGCGTC
>NZ_JAYGIG010000064.1:0-14936 GCF_034932105.1 Leptothoe sp. PORK10 BA2
GCGTCGCTTCCCAGTCTGATTGGGCGATCTGGTGCCCGAATAGGTCAAACGATTTACTCATCCCTCAACTGTAATCGCTTCCCTAACTCCAAGATCCTTATTTCTTCGTTAACCCTGTGACACTTACTTAGCTTATCAGCGACACAAAAAGCGTGGATGGAGATGGGAAGAAGAAAAAAAGGTTAGAACCTTCACTCTTGCCGAAATTTTAGACCTTCATATCCACGAAATAGATCCTGTTATTGATTTTCTCGACATTGATGTTGAAGGTTTTGATTTAAACGTTTTAAAGTCAAATAATTGGGAAAAATACAGGCCTAACATTGTTTTAATCGAGGCTTTGGATAAAGACTTGACTATTTCATGGGATCTTCTAAATATAAATCTAGAAAACTCAGAAGCAGGAGAAATAATTCTTTTCATGAAAGAAGTTGGTTATAACTTTTTAGCTAAAGTAGTAAGAACTTTATTTTTCATAAAAAATGAGCACTGAGTTAAAAAACAGAGGAAGTGATTAATGTTTAGATCTTCACCAGTGATTTTTCTTATATTCAAGAGAATTAGTTCAACAAAAAAAGTATTTTCCAAGATAGCTCAGGCTAAACCTGAAAAGTTATTTATTATAGCTGATGGCCCAAGAAATCCTGAAGAGGCCGAAGATTGTGAAAAAACACGCTCAATTATCAATAGAATTGACTGGGAATGTCAGGTTTTCACTCGATTTCACGAAAGAAATATAGGGTCTCCCTATGCATGTTCTGAAGGAATCTCATGGGCCTTTGAGCATGTAGAGCGTGCCATAATCCTAGAAGATGATTGCCTCCCTGAATTATCTTTCTTCAAGTTTTGCACATTTTTGCTAGAACATTATCAAGATAATTCCAATATCATGCACATAGGTGGGAGCAATTTTCTTCCAAATCTACCATCAGATATCAATGGTTACTATTTTTCTAAATATTGTCCGGTCTGGGGATGGGCTACCTGGAAAAGAGCTTGGAAAAAGTTCGACATCAATCTTTCAAACTGGCCAGAAATGAAGAAAACACGATTAATTAAAAAATATTGTAAGACTTCTTTAGAACAAAATTATTGGCATTTTTTCTTTGAAAGGGTGTATAAAAAAAAATCTGTTCACTGGGATTACGCTTGGCAGTTTGCCTGTTGGTCTAATCAAGGAGTTTCAATTATACCCAATGTGAATCTTGTCTCTAATATTGGTTTTGGAGATAATGCAACTCATACAAAAAACTCTGAGCTATATTTTTCTAACCTTCCAAAAAATCATATTAATATAGAGAAAGTCGTTCCTTTACCTAAAATTTCACTCAACGATCATGCCGACAAAATTACGTTTAATGTTCGCTATCGAGGAGACAAACAATCTAGGTTAAGTATAATTAAATCAAAAACCATTATTTATGGCAAGGAAATTATAAAAGAAGCAATCCATATAATTCCTGGCAAAAACAAAACTACATTTCACAAGAATATTTACAACTTTAAGATTGTGGCAAAGCTGATTTTATCAATTTTGGTTAGACAACTTAGGAGACCTAAATTTCCCGACAACCCTGACAATAAAGTTTTTCTTCATCTTGGATGTGGACAAGTTGATCATCCAAGTTTTATAAATGTAGATCTGACTCCATTCAAGCATGTTCACTACATACGTCCAATCAGTGATCTAAGCATATTTAAGGATCAGAGTGTTGATCTTATATATGCGTCCCATTGCTTGGAACACTTCTCTTTTCATAACGTTGAAGATATATTAAAAGAATGGTTTCGCGTTCTAAAAATCGGTGGAAAATTGCGTTTATCTGTCCCCGATTTTGACTTATTTCTAAATATATATAATGGCGTAGATAGAGACATAAGAAAGGTTATTAAAATTCTTATGGGCGGCCAAGATTATAAACATAATTTTCACTATAATGTTTTTACTAGAGAGAGTCTTTTTTCATACTTGTCAGAGGCTGGATTTGAGGATATACAAGAGTGGATTCCGGGTTCCTCTAATCTTTGTAGTTTTAACGATTGGTCTAGACGTTCCATATCAATTGACGATAGAAAGTACCCTATTAGTCTAAATTTGGAAGCTGCTAAATTAGCTTTAGTTATTGATGAGCTTAAAGAAAGTTAGAGACTGTATTAAGCTGGTCGTTTACATTATTATTCCTATTCATAACCGTCAAACTATTACTCTGAAATGTTTAGCTGAATTAATCAGACAGGATATTTTTTCATATTGCACAGTAGTTATTGTCGATGATGGTTGTACTGATGGTTCACTTGAAGCTATTACAATCCAATATCCTCAAGTTAAAGTCATCAAGGGAGATGGCAATCTATGGTGGACTGGAGCAATCAAGTTAGGCATGGAATATGCCTATAAAAAGGGGGCTGATTATTTTATCTGGCTGAATGATGATACGTTGCCAGCAGTAGGCGCGATCTCAACCCTCATCGATACTTGCGTTCAGCATCAGCCCTGTGCAGTAGCGGCCCAATGCTATGAAACCAAACGTTATCAGCAACCTACCTATGGAGGACAACAACGCATAGGTTTGACCCACAAGCCCCTTTTACCGCCACGCCATGGTGAGGTGGACTGTGATTCTTTAAGCGGTAACCTGACTTGCATACCACGGAGTGCTGTCGACAAAGTTGGATTTCCTCCTGCTAAGAAACTACCCCACTATCAAGGGGACACAGTATATACCTGGCGGCTTAAACAGGTAGGATTCAGACTACTTGTAACAGATCGTGCACGTGCACAATGTTCCAAAAATCCTGGCAGTCCTAGTTGGCTCAGATCAGATACAGCTATTATTGAGCTTTGGAAACAACTCTTTAGTCCTAAATCATCCTTTTACATTCCTGGATTCTGGCATTTTTGCATAACCTTTTGGGGACCACTGGGTATGCTGGTATTTATACGCTCCTACAGTCGCCTAGGGCTAATCAGTTTGATCAAATGGATAATCCCAAAAACACTACTCAGAATGTTGATAGTCTCCCGCTCTTAGAGCGTTCTAACTTACCGAGAGTTAGTATTATTATTCCTGTCCATAACGGTGCTAAGAGCCTAGCTACCTTGCTTAATGCATTACAAAAGCAAACCTACCCAAGCTATCGATTAGAGATCATTGTGGCAGACAATAACTCTCATGATGGTTCAGATCAGTTAGCCAGTTCATTCACTGGAGTCCAGATTGTCTACGAACATAAAATTCAAAATGCAGGAGCTGCACGCAATCGAGCTATGCAATCTGCAACTGGGGAGATTTTTGCATTTACTGATGCTGACTGTGTTCCTAATCCTGACTGGGTGGAGCAGGGAGTAAAATACTTGACGCAATGGGGATGCGATCGCATTGCTGGTTCAGTTATATTCTCGCCTCTTTCAGCTAAGTCCTCATCTGCTGCCATCTTGGATGCTGTCTACAATCTGAACCAACAATTTTTAGTTGAAACCTTTCAATCGGCTGTTACTGCAAATCTATTTGCTCACCGAAAAGTTTTTGAAACAGTTGGATTTTTTCATACTGATTATTTTGAAGATATGCAATGGAATCGTCGCGCATCCATGGCTGGGTTTTCTATCCAATATGGATCAAAATCTATCGTCAGCCACCCCCCACGAGACGTTTTTAGTTCAGTATGGGAAAAAGGTCGTCGTAGTGGACGAGGTGTATTTGCTCTTTGTCAAAGTGAACAACGCGGTGGTTGGTTAGGTAGTCGTCATATTTTGCGTATGGGGCGTATGCTACTTGTTCCCCGTCCCCTCCATTGGGAACGCCTACCCTTTGCTATAAATTCTCTTTCACGTCAGAAACGTCTAAAAATTGAACTATTAAAGTGGCTTGCTATTAATGTTGCTGAAATTTGGGGCTATTTGCAATGGTGGTTGAGAGCCTTAAATCAACCGTCTGAATGCCTTGATGAATCTAGTTCAAGGCAACAAACCTAATGCGTTTTTTATTTGTTGGACGTTTTCCAGAAATTGGTGGGTCTGCCCTTGCCACACTACCTCTAATTGAAGCTCTACGAGAAGCGGAGCACACTGTTCTGTTGGCTCATTGGGTTGTACCTCGCCGCACAGATTGGTTTAGTCAGCTCGACCTATGCAACCTAGATTTAGCCCAACAAGGTAACCTATTAAGCAAGATCCGCTGTCTGACGCAATTAGCGATCCAATGTGACATCATTATTGCTGTCTCAGAGCTCACACCTACCTATGCCTGCCAAATCGCTGGTTGGCTAACAAAAAAGCCTGTCTACGCCGAATTACAAGTCCATCTAGATTCCTGGATCAAACAAAATTCTTCACCGTTACACCACTGGCTAATTCGCAGTCTTTACCCTCATCTTAGTGGCCTTCGCTGTGTCTCAAAGGCACTGCTGACCTACGCGACCAAAGACCTAGGCATTGACAAACAAAAAAGCTTTTTAGTCTACAACGGCTTTGATCTACAACAAATACAAATACAAGCCCAAGCAGCACTACCGCAAAGTATGGAATCCTGGTTCACATCAACCACTGTTCTCTGCGTTGGTCGCCTCAGTCAACAAAAGCGATTTGATCTGGCTATTCTTGCTTTCCAGCAGGCCCAACCAAAATTACCCTCTGATGCTCGTTTGGTAATTATCGGTGATGGCCCCCTATATACTGAACTGCAACAGCTAATTGCTGGGCTAAATTTACAAAACAGTGTATTTTTAGCCGGACTCCAAACTAATCCGTTTCCGTTTTTTGCTAACGCAGCTTTATTCTTACTTAGCTCAGATTATGAAGGGTTTGGTCGAGTCTTGATAGAAGCCATGGCCTGTGGCTGCCCAGTGATTGCCCACGACTGTCCAGTAGGTCCCCGTGAAGTATTAGAAGAGGGAAAATCAGGTCTACTGGTTACGGACAATCAACCTACTACCCTGGCTGATGCTATGATTCTGCTACTTCAAAATTCATCTTGGAGACAACAACTCATTGAATCGGGTTATCTGCGTTGCTATGATTTTGAACAAACTACCCTGACTCAGCAACATGTTCAACTATTGACTCAACACTCAACACATTGATAGTTTATGTGATCTAAATTGAGTTATGTTACCTGGCAGTAGAGATGGCCACTTAGGGGAGGAGTGGTCATTTTTAATGAGATCGACTGGTCTGTTTCTATATGTTTGATTTCATAACCAAGACTCAGAAGTGGTTCAACCAGCTCCCGCCAATAGTTTGTTCTCTCTGTGGTCAACATAAATCCATGGAGTTCAATAAAGAAAGCAGGCCGGACTTTTGCTAGTAGCGATTGCATACCGCGAAGAACTTTTGGTTCAAAGCCTTCCACATCTAGTTTAATCAAATCTGGTATTGAAAGATTATGGGTGGTCATCTGATTATCAAGGGTATCGACAGATACCTGTGCTTGCAGGGGCTTATCGGCATCAGAGAACTTGGTCTGAACCTCGGCGTGCAAGCTTCCTGAACCAGCTTCAAAAGCACTAAACATTAGACTTAATCGGCCTGCGACCTCCCCTAGGGCCGTATTGAACACCTGGACATGGTTAAAATCGTTCAGCACTACATTTTCTAGAGTGCGGCTGTAGTTAATAGGGTTAGGCTCAAATGTGTAGACAGTCCCCGTTGGGCCAACAGCCTGAGCAAAAAATAGGGTGAACACACCTTCAAACGCACCGATATCGAACACGGTTTTGCCAGTTAGATCAAGCTGTTTCAAAAACTCATCTTCTTTGGAAGGTGTTCCCCATGACGGCACAAAGCTCATGCCGCCTTTACGCTTTAAGCCCTTAGCTAATCCTCGCCGCATGGTATAGGTATAGTCTTTAAACAGAGGGCGTAGGATAACTAATCGAGTCATAACATGGGGGAGCATTGGATGAAGAAAAGCAGCGACAGCTTATATACACTCGTGCGACATATCAATTGCATTAGATAGCTTCTGGGAAAGCTAAATCCAGCACACTTTATCATGCCCCATTAATGCGCTTACTTTATACCCTAACGGCCTATCCCCCTTCCATCGGTGGGGCACAAATTCATACCCATCTTCTGGCGCAGGCCATAGGGCAAAAGAATCGGGTTCAGGTAATGTGCCATTGGGATCATAATCGTACTGATTGGCTGCTGGGGACTACGCTCAAACAACCGTCAGCCAAGGATTATACGCTCGATAGCATCCCTGTCCATCGGCTTGGCTACGGCCGTTTAGACAAGCTACGCCTATTGCCTTGGCTACCATTCTACTATCCCCTAATGGCAGTAGCTTTACCGCCCATCGCTCGACGGATTCAACAGCAACTTAGTCCATTTGCCCAGAAGGCAGACGTAATTCATAACGTTCGCATTGGCCGTGAAGGCTTGAGTTACGCCTCTTTGCAAACAGCTCGCCATTATGATATTCCCTTTGTGCTGACGCCGGTTCACCACCCTCGCTGGGTTGGCTGGCGCTATCGAGCCTATCTTCAGCTTTATCAACAGGCCGCTGCCATCATTGCATTAACACCGAGTGAAAAGAAAATCTTAATCGAGTTGAAGGTAGCCCCTGAAAAAATTCATGTTACGGGCATTGGCCCAGTTTTAGCTAACACTGCCGACGGGAATCGATTTCGGACACACTATGGAATCGATGGACCTATGGTCCTTTTCTTAGGTCAACACTATCCATACAAAGGGTTTTCTCAACTTCTACAGGCACGAGACCAGGTGTGGGCGCAATACTCTGATACTCGATTTGTGTTTATTGGGCCCAGCGTTCAAAACTCGGAGCAGGTGTTTACTGAATTGGCCGATGCTCGCATCCTAAGACTAGGTACCGTTGACTTACAGACCAAAACCGATGCCCTGGCAGCATGTGATTTATTGTGTGTGCCATCCAATCAAGAAAGCTTTGGCGGCGTCTTTACGGAAGCGTGGTCCTTTAAAAAGCCTGTCATTGGGGGACGGATTCCAGCTATTCAGGATGTGATTACGGAAGATACTGATGGCTATTTAGTTGGCCAAACGAGTGGTGAGATTGCAGACCGGATTATTGACTTACTGGCACAGCCGATCAAGGCGATGGCGATGGGGGAAGCTGGCTATCGAAAAGTTAAATCTCGTTACACATGGTCAGTTTTAGCAACAAAAACCCAGAATGTTTATGAAGCCGCTAAACTTTAGGCACTCTATATTACTGATGTGTCAATTTTGACAGTTGGGCCTGATGCTAATTAATTTTGGGATTCATTTGTGGCTCTGTCTGATATCTCGTCTAGGGTGATACTGGGTACGCGACTGAACGGTACTAGTTACGAGGATGCGTGCGATCGCATCTCCCGCTGGGCTCACTCCAAACAATCCTGCTACATCGTCGCCGCCAATGTCCATGTGGTCATGACCGCCTACTGGAACCGAGCCTATCGTCAAATTCTCAACCAAGCAGCCTTGGTAACCCCCGATGGCATGCCCCTGGTATGGGGCTTGCGCCGGTTAGGCATTGCTAACCAAGCTCGGGTGTATGGTCCGGACTTGATGTTGGCCTGGTGCGATCGCGCCACCCAAGAAAACCTCACCATTTACCTATACGGCGGCACCGATACCATGGTGCAGCGTCTGGCTCAGAACCTACAGCAGCAGTTTCCAAACCTCACCATTGCCGGCATTCAGGCCCCCCCCTTTCGCCCCCTCACCGCCGCAGAAGAAGCCGCCGACATTGCCCACATTGATCAATCTGGGGCCGCCGTCGTATTTGTCGGCCTAGGCTGTCCCAAGCAAGAAGAATGGATGGCCAGGCAACAGGGCAAGCTCAATGCCGTAATGATTGGCGTCGGAGCCGCATTTAGCTTCCATAGCGGCACGGTCTCCCAAGCCCCCCGATGGATGATGGCCTGGGGCCTAGAATGGGCCTACCGACTGTGGCAGGAGCCAAGACGGCTATGGCGACGCTACATCGTGAACAATACGGCATTTTTACTATTATTTGGCCTGCAGTTAATGAATCGAGCGATGCGGTCTATCCTAAAACCATACTCAGGGCATTCTTCCAGTTAACGTTTGCCCTAGGGGTGCTGATTTCCCAAGGCATTTAATGAAAGAGTCGTCTTCCGTCAAACCAGGCCGCAGGCAAAAGTTTCTCTTTGCCATGGGCACAGATATTCGGGCAGCCCGGGGGACGATCCCTCTGACGGATTTGAGGTGGAACAGTCTGAGGATACTGGCCCTATTACTGAGCGATGCCTTTGGCCTGGGCCTGGCCTGGCAATTAGCTCGGTTCTTAAATAGATTTTATTCTCCGATTCCTCCACAGCTGGTGTGGTGGGTATGGCTAGGACTGCCCAGTTTGTTTTGGCTGTTTGCGGGCGTTACCCTGTTGCTGTTCACCCACTATGGTCTCTATGGGGGCACCGTCAGAGCCAGAGACTATTTGCGAGCAGCACAGCTCATCAGCTGCGTTTACTTAATTTCGCTAGTAGCAGCCTACTTTTATGATCCCAAGCTAGATGCCCCCCGGTCACTTTTTTTTAGTGCTTGGGTCAGTAGTGTCTTCCTAGTGCTGGTCACTCGACTATGTACCAACGGCCTACTGTCCATCCTCCAGGGAGCCCGGTCACCGACACGGGTTTTTCTGATCACTAAACCAAATCGCATGCATCGGTTATCCCAAACCCTAGAGCGACGGTCTCACTATCAGGTTGTGGGGGCAGCCATGGTGTCAACGGCCAATACAGAACCCACCTTTCAGAGGATTTTAGCCGCCCGCCCCGATGAGGTATTGGCAGAGGATGTCCCCGATGTGGAACTGGCCTCTGGCCTATACTGGCGACTGCGCCGGGCCAATATTCCCCTACGTCTGCTGCCATCGAGCCGAGAAATGCTGTATCGACGAGGAATGCCGGAAATCGTAGCGGGCTTGCCCACCTTAATGATCGAAACATCTGTTTTTCAGAGTATCGATTATCGACTCAAGCGTTGGCTAGATTATATTTTGGCAACAGTGGCGGTCTTGCTACTCAGTCCGGTGTTTGTGTGTGTATCCATCGCCATTCGCCTCACCTCCCCCGGCCCCATCTTCTTTCGCCAAGATCGCATGGGCCTCAGGGGCAAAGTGTTTAAGGTATGGAAATTTCGCACCATGGCCAGGGATGCGCCCCAGCGGCAGGCTCAGCTAGAGCAGCAAAACCAAACGGCTGATGGCATCATGTTTAAACTCCAAGAGGATCCACGGGTCACCCCGTTGGGTCAGTTCTTACGCCGTACCAGCCTGGATGAGTTACCCCAGTTATTTAACGTATTGCTGGGTCAGATGAGCTTAGTAGGCCCCCGTCCCCTACCATTGCGAGATGTGGCTCAGTTTGACACCTGGCATCATATTCGCCATCAGGTGCTCCCAGGGATTACGGGACTATGGCAGGTGTCGGGCCGGTCTGATATTGAAACCTTTGACGATGCTGCCCGGTTGGATTTGCACTATATCGATAACTGGTCCCTTAATCTAGACTTAGAGATTATGGTGGCCACACTGCGTATCGTTTTGACCGGGCTGGGAGCTTATTAACCACCACCTATGGGAGCATTTAACCGCTTAACCACCTATGACGGTCTCTTGGGCTTGGGACTGCTCGGATTAGCTGTCTTTGCCTGGTTGCCCGACAGCTACTTTCGGATGGTGAGCTGGCCGTGGATATTGGTGTGGCAAGGGGCCTTTTGGCTGGTGTTGGGTGCTTGTACCTGGCAACTGCGGAGGTTTAACCAGCCTTTTTATCGTCTGGGGTTTGGATTCGACTGGCTCATGGTCGGCCTGCTGGTGGGCCTAATTATGGGTAGCAGCCTGTCCCCCTTTCCAGTGCTAGCTCTGCAAAACAGCTTGTTAGTGGGCTGTTACTTGATCCTGCTCTATGGATTGCACAATAGCCGATTTACGGCTGTGCAGCTGTGCCAGGGGTTGGTAGGGGTGGGTGCGATCGCAGCCATTATCAGCCTGGTACTATGGCGGCCCACACCGGACATGTGGCTATCAGACAACTTCTACGACGCCATTCGCAACCGATTCCCCCTAGGACACCACAACTTTACCGGCGGTTACTTTGTACTGGTTTTGCCAATAGCAGCAACGATGGCATGGTTGCAGTCCGGCTGGCAACGCTGGAGTTATGCCACCCTGAGCCTAGCCATTGCTGGAGCCCTTTATGCCTCTGGTTCTCGGGGGGCATGGCTAGGAGGTATAGCAGTAACAGGTCTGGCCTTGGTCGGTGGCATGTTGCAAAGCCACGGCAAAAACCGCCTACGCATCATCGCCCTCTCAGGCGTGATGGTCTGTTTAATCCTGGCCCTGTTGGGCAGCAATCCCCGCATTCGTGCCTTAGTCTCATGGCACAACGATGTGCCAAACACTAACCGTTCAGACGTTGTGGCATCAGTCACCCCCAAAGTCATGGCGGATGGTCCCACCTTAGATCGGGTGTTTATGGGACAGGCTGCTTTTAATATCCTGAAAGATCGCCCCCTGTTGGGTTTGGGTCCAGGCAACTTGGGACGGGTTTATGAACGCTATCGTCCCTTGGCGGCAGGCACCGGCCTGAACCAGGTGCAGCAACTACACAATACACCCCTACAAATTACAGCTGAGCTAGGGGCATGGGGAGCATTAATTTACCTAGGGACGCTCACCTGCTTAGGAAGACTCATTTACAAACTCCAAAAACTGTCTGGAGGCAAAGATAGACGGTTAAGCCTAGGGATAGCCATGGGCTTTCTAGGTTATGGCATCTCTAGCCTGAGTGATTATCAGCTAGAAAATATTCCCATTGCAGCCACACTAATAGTGTTGTTAGCAGCCCTCACCCGGCTAGGAGATTCGCTGACTTCACATGCGGTTGCTTCAGATGCGGTTGCTTTGAAGGTCATTTCCCCAAGCAATAGACGATGGGGCAGCCTATTAATTCTGTTAATGGTGGCCTTGATCAGTCAATTTTGGCTGCGCTCAGACCTAGCCCTATGGATGACCCACCAAGGCCTTGCCTCCATCCGTCAAAGCCAGCTTACCCAGGCCGATGATAAATTCTACAAAGCGGCCACCTTAACCCCCTGGGACCCCACCCCCAGCGCGTTAGGGGCGCAACAGCTAAGTGAATTAGCCAAAACCGCCACCGATAACAACCAAACTATCCTCCGGGAACAAGCCATCGAGTTATATCAACAGGTACTCACCGCCGCCCCCAACGATATTTGGTTCAACCAAAATTTAGCCGTTTTAGCTTGGCAAACGGGGGATATAACCACGGCCCACCAGGCCATTGCTAAGGTGGTGCAACTAAGTCCAAGAAGTAAAAACTTTAGCTACTATTTGCTCGGCCTAACTTACCAACAGCTGGGGAATACAGACGCTGCCATTGCAGCCTTCGCCCTGGAATGCTTAATCAATCCCCAGGTGTTACTGTTTGACAGTTGGCAACAGGATTTAGCCCTGCTCAAAGCCCAGGTATTTGCCCAGGCTTTGCAACATTATCAAACAGTTCTTTCCAACCTGGAATCCAATCATCCCCTGAAAAATGCCCTAGAAACCCACATCATGGCCCTACGATGGTGGTTGGGGAGCACCGAAAACAAGCCTGGATCTACAAATCAAGCAACCTCTCAAGCTAAGCATGACGAACGTCTGCTAACCCAGGCATTATTTAACATCGAGACAGCACCAGACACCGCCGACCATTTACTCGATGACTGCATTACCTCTGTCCCTGCGGATGCATCCAGTTGTCGTTTGCTAAAAGCATGGCTACGGCCCGAGTATTTGACTGAGTACCTAAAAACCGCTGATCTTAAACCCGCCGACCAGACAATGCTACAGTCTCACATCACCACCCATCGAGATCTCAGAGATTGGCTCCAATCCACCACCCAGCCAGTCTCCAACAATCAGCGCGTTGCCTTAGCATTGCTATATCGTAGCTACTACGCTCAGAAAATTTCATCGATTCTATTGCCTGATGACCTACGACAGTTTTCATTACCCCTATCGTTAAAACTCTTTACTCTGGCATGGCCACGGGAATTTGCCCCATTGGATCAGCTAGTTGAAACCATCCGAGCTGAAACCTTAGGATTGCCCCATCCCACCCGTAACAATTTTCAGTTTACTGCCCCATCACCCCTAGAAGCATCCTAAGCAACCGTATGCCAGCGTCACTACCCAAACCAACAACACCATCAGAAATCCCATCTAAAACCGCAGATGGTAACTTAATCGGTCTGCTGACAGTGGGATTCTACATTCTATTTACGTTGCTACCCAGCAGCCACTCTTTGATGGTGTCCTGGCCCTGGGTGGCAGTGTGGCAGGTGGCCTTAGCACTACCGATTATCTGGTTATTGTGGCAAATGTGGTTTAAGCCCCTATCCCAATTTAGATTGGGCTCAGGATTGGATTGGCCCATGGGGCTTTTGGTAATCGGGTTAGGTCTATCGACCCTCTTCGCTGAATTTCCTAACCAGGCCCTTTGGTATTCATGGGCTGCGCTGGGAGGAATTGCAGCCCTTTATGCGCTTTCCGGGTGGCTCAAAACCTCTCAACAAGCAATGAGGTTACTCAAATTTCAGGCCTTGCTAGGCATCGTTTTTATCGGCTTAAGCCTAGGGTTATGGCTGTTTCAAACCTACTTACCAGAACTCGACAGATTAGCGGCCCTAGAGCCCTATGGCGTCTCCCAGCAGTTTAATTTTGGTGTCACCAGTCTGCGCAATTGGTATCCTCTCGGCCATCAAAATTATGTGGCGGGCTACTTGGTATTGATTTTACCCTTGTTATTTGGCCTCGCAATTACCGATAAGGGTTGGCAGCGTTGGCTCTGGATCATTGGCTGTTGCCTAGGACTGGTGGATCTTTATACGGCCAGTTCTCGCGGTGGTTTGATGGCATTGGTGTTGACGGTTGCGATCTCACTGGTCATCACCCTTTTTCACAGCCCATTACCCAAACGGATCGTGCTTCCCGCTGGCAGCCTAATGCTATGCATTTTAGTAGCCACAACATTGGGCAACAGCCGTGTACGTCAACCACTATTAGCGCTCCTACAGGGCAAAACCAACAACAGTGAGTTAGGCTATCGCATCATCACCAATGTCATCGGTTGGCACATCGGAATAGACCATCCCTTCACAGGGGCTGGTCCTGGCAGTGTGCTACAGCTCTACCAAAAGTATCGCCCCTACTGGGCAGGCCGTGAGGCCGAGTTGCATTTTCAGCTCCACAGCACCCCCGCCCAACTGTGGGCAGAGTTAGGAATTTGGGGCATAGCCGCTCTAGTAAGCTGCACAGGACTCATGATCTGGCTGACTTGGCATTGGTATCGGACAGAGTCCAAATCTTTTATAAATTCTGCATTAGTTTGGAGCTTAATCTCAAGCTTATTTGCCTACGGCCTAATGAGCCTTACAGACTATCAGCTAGATACGCTCGCTATCAGTGGCGTGTTGGTTGTGAATCTGGCTGTTTTGGCTAAGGTATACCAGCCCCAGCAGAGTCAACCAATTCTAGTTAGTGGGCAATCCAGATGGTTATCCTCTCGTCTCTGGGTAGGCGCAGGAATCGGTTTAATCCTAGCTATAAATCTTTGGTTAATTCCTGTACATAGGGCATGGGCCATATCTAAACAAGGATTTGATCAGCTTGAGCGCGGTAACTTTGATGGTTTTGAAACCGCCTTAAAACAGGCTCATCAGTTAGCGCCCTGGGAACCCTACTATCCCTCCATGCTAGCTTGGACCTTAGGAGACTTTAGCTATCAAACTACCGGAGAATCCAGTGATGCTCTAAGAAGCGCTGCTATCAGATGGTTTGAAACAGCCAATGTCGTCGCCCCTTACCAAGAATTTGGTCAATCTAACTTGGGCTGGCTACTCATCCAAACTGATCAAGGTAAAGCCGTTACGGCATTTTCTGATGCGGCTAAATTAATGCCCGCTAAACAAGGAGTATTTTTTGGACTGGGACGAGCACTTTTAGCCAATGGTCAACAACAACAGGCGGTAAGTGCATTTGTGTTAGAAATCCTTAGATTTCCTATGGTTATGACCAGCCCAATCTGGGAACTGAGCGATCTATCTACACTTAAAGACGAGGTGTTTGAACAATTAGAACAAAATTACTCTCAGCTAATAACAACTTCGAAAAGTTCAGAGTTAGCAAATTATTGGCAAGAAGTAAGAGGCACACTATATTGGTGGAAGGGGGACTATGAGTCAGCTCAAAAGGACTGGCAGACTTTTTCGACGACCGGACAAACATTGTTAAAGCTCTCCCAACAAAGAACTCTCATGGTTGAGACATTACCGACAAACGTTATTGGCCGTAATGCTATGCTTGCTTGGCTTTTACCTCAAGAACGACGGTTGCTGCTAGAAAAATCTTCGATACAATCAAATGATCAGATACCAAAGCTCAACTCAGCATCACCTTCACCAGAATTAGTTGAGCAATTAGTTACAACAATGAACAATGCCAGTAGCTTTGAAGACTGGCTAAAGAACAGCACACTTATTACACAACCCCGAAGTCAACGCTTGGGATTCGGGGTTTTAAATCGCCACATCGAGGGTTCTCTACCGTCAGATTACTACACGCGTGTACTCAATCAACCAATGAATCATTTTTTTGGTGCGATGCTTTCATCTCCCACATGGCAACCAGAGTTGGATCATATGCTCCAAACTAAAAGAGAGAATTTTTTAAAGACCATCTTGAAATAACTTTTAATCTGGCTTGTCTATGAAGACTTCTCACAAAAACTGTTGCTAATTATTTTTTATAGCGAACGGGCGTAACCGGTCTCGCGCTCTAACTCAAGCAAACAGGGGCCAATCGACTGCACCGAGTAGGTTTCGGTGTGGATAAAGGCGTTCAGTTTCATGCTGAATGCGAAAATGAGTAAACGCTTGC
>NZ_JAYGIG010000065.1:0-14887 GCF_034932105.1 Leptothoe sp. PORK10 BA2
ACGACGGCGCTATGGGCTGCGTTTCAATTTAATCGCCGCCCTCTACAACTATGAACTCAACCTGGCCTGAAAGAGTTAGAAAAGCCTTTCAGGCTAACACATAATCATTTTTGCAAGAGGTCTATTAGCCTACGAATCCACTCTTACGTCCACATCCGCCAACGGAAACTCCTTCCTCGCCAAATACGCATCAAAATACCGCTTAAAATATCGCCAGGAAGTAACATTCTCACAATCTATCCGAGCCTTGGGTGCATGTCGATAAGCCGGAATTCGCGTATTAATTTGCTCCCGTAAAAGCTCCGGCAGCTCCTCAAAACCCGTTATCTTACGCCCACTAGCACTATAAATCAACTGGCCAGCCCGATCACCCATTTTCATCCAAGGCACCCAAGGCCCCAACCGATCCCACCCCAAAATCACATTTGAGATACATGTTATATCAGGATTCCGCAATTCTTCAGTCGGCACCGTCAACTTAAATAGCTCAACCGCCTGATAGAGCGGTTGGGGACTATACTCCACAAAACGCTCATCTCCCCCTAGCGGATTTGGATAGGACGTAAACAAGTCAAACACAAATGTCGTGAACTCTCCATCCACTTTAGCCCCATACTGCCCCTCAAACGGCTGTCGCCCCTGAACCGGATTATTAGCAACATGCATCACCGGCACTGTTTCCCCTGTCCACGGATTTTTCCAACTATGCAAAATCTCATCGGTTTCTGGGTCCAAATAATAGGTTAACTCCCGTGAAACAAAATTCCAGCTTTCATCCTCATCCGGGTTGTCAAGACAACGACTCACATTCATGCCAACAATGTTGAACAGATGCACCTTCGGTTCTCCGGGCAAAAAAGCATAGACTGCTCCACTCCAGGTGAGGAACGCTTGCTCTCCTGTGGTCGAGTTACGAACCTTGACCCAGTCACGGGCTTCGAACATTTCTTGAGTCGCCATAATATGTAGTTCCTGATGGGGATAATTAGTCTTTTATGTAGGTCTTGTGTTGAAAAAACACCATCAATATCCTAAATCTTTCTCCCTGAAGAGAAGGACTTTGAGGTAAGTCCCCCTTCTCTCCCAGGGAGCCAGGGGTTGGGGATGTAGAGCTGGCTCTTCTCGCAGAGTAGGATCGAGATCTTGAGCCGTGCTCCGACTGACCGGAGCCTGCCCAAGGAAAACCAGATGTCGCTAGCTTCCCAACGTCTTATCCCACTCTAACTGATGGGCCAGCCCATACTTCACAAAGTCAGCTTCACTGGCCTTATCACTTTGCCCAAATACCCCTAAACTATAGGGATTATCCTGCATTCGCTGGGCGACCTGGGTTTGTTCAAACTGCATCACCTCTTCCCTTGGTTTGTTGGGCTTAAAAAAGTCCACCACCAGCACTGTCCTATCGTAATCCGTGTAGTTGTGGGGACAGTGGGGATAACTATGGTCTAACACCATAAACTCTCCTTCATGCCAGTGGAATGTATCATGACAAATTTTCATCGCCACATCTCCCTGGGGCACAATTAAGCCGAGATAACCCCGATACATGTGGGGATTATCGTTGGTATGGAGCCGAATATCTAAACCGGGGTGAAATGTGCCGAAGTAAATATTTCTGAGAATATTGGCATTTGTCTGATTAATGTCGGTAACAACCTGGGTCAACCTGGGGAAATAGGTTTCTCTTAAAGCCTGTACATTGTTCGCAGCATCAATGCTAGCACAGTCAGGGTAGTCAATCTGGTAAGTGCGAATATAGTCATCAATCAGCTGTCCCTGAAATAAAATGCCAAAGGCACTGTATTTTTTCGCCCCCTTAGTTCTGATGGTTTTACTTTGGGGCCCCATCATCTGTTCTGCAATGGTTTGCTCAGCAGTTGAACCCTGGGCCATAAAGTTGACAAACTCCTCTTTAATAGCTTCCCAGTCAGACTGCAAGCCATTCAGAAATGGAAACTGTTGTGGGTCTTGATGATAATCGTTAAAGCGGGTCTTCAGTACTTGCATATTCCTCTTGCCTATGCTTCTTGCTTATTCCTAATTATGTCTTTACTTGTTAAGAAAATAGAAGATTAATATCCTGGTGGTCTGGCTGTCATTAAAAATTAGCGCACCTATCTAAGATTAATCATAGCGAATCGTTGGATTCAGATTTAGAGGTGCTGTGGCTGAAACATCAGGACTAGATACGCTGATTAAGCACATCCGGGTCGTACGCCCAAACCAGTTATCAGTAGAACTACTGGACTTGGGGATTAAGGATGGAAAATTTGCCCAGATTTCTCCGAATATTAGTCCAGATCAGGCCAAAGAGGTGTTTGATGGCCAGAATTTGCTAGGGTTTCCCGGCTGTGTAGATGCCCACATGCACATCGGCATTTATCAACCCCTGGAACAGGATGCTGTGGCAGAAAGTAAAGCGGCCGCCATGGGGGGGGTGACCACCAGTCTGAACTATATGCGTACGGGGCAGTATTACCTGAACAAGGGGGGCCCCTACCAGGACTTTTTCCCAGAGGTGCTGGCCCGGTCAGCAGGTAACTTTTTTGTGGACTATGGCTATCATCTGGCCCCCATTAGCCCCAGTCACATTGATGAAATGCCGTGGCTATTGGAACAGGGGGTGACATCGTTTAAGATTTTTATGTTTTATGGTGGCCACGGTCTCCACGGTCTTTCTGAGCAACAAAGCCTGTTTTTGATGATCAATCGGGAAGACCGCTATGACTTTGCCCATTTTGAATTTATTATGCGGGGGCTGGCCCGTCTGCGGCAAGAGTATCCTGAGGTGAAAGATAGCCTGAGTTTAAGTCTCCACTGCGAAGTGGCCGAGATTTTAAATGCCTATACTAAAATTGTGCAACAGGATACCAGTCTCTCCGGCTTAAAGGCCTATAGTGCTGCTCGTCCTCCCCATTCCGAAGGTCTGGCCATTTGTATTGCTTCCTATCTGGCCCATGAGACAGACTGTGTCAATATTAATTTGCTGCACCTGAGTTCCCAGAAGGCATTGGAATCGGCATTAATGATGCAGAACACTTTTCCCCACATTAACTTTCGACGGGAGGTGACCGTGGGCCATCTGTTGTTGGATGTGGATGCTCCAGCGGGCAAGTGGGCCAAGGTGAATCCCCCGATCCGGCCTCGGCAGGATGTGGAATTTCTTTGGAATGCGGTGTTAAATGGCCAGGTGGATTGGATTGTTAGCGACCATGCCTGCTGTTCTGCAGAGAAAAAGGCCAGTCTCACGGACCCAGAAAATATTTGGCTGGCTAAATCAGGCTTTGGCGGCACTGAATATTTACTCTCGGGAGTGTTTAGCGAAGGTAGTAAACGGGGGCTGCCCTATCATCGGATGGCAGAACTGCTGAGTTGGAATCCGGCTCAACGGTATGGACTGTTTTGTAAAGGGGATATTGCCGTTGGTTATGATGCGGATCTGGTATTGTTGGACCCCGATGAGACATTTGTTGTCCAGGCGGATAACTCATGGTCGCAACAGGGGTATACCCCCTTCGAGGGGATGGAGTTAACGGGGCGAGTAAAACAAACGTTTTTGCGGGGGCAGTTAATTTATGACCATGGTCAGGTGGTGGGCCCCCCCCAGGGCAAGTACCTAAAACGTCCGTTAGCACTACTACCCGATACCTGATCCCCTCCTGGGAGGGGCAACGGGGTGGGTTAACCGTTGGCGCTATTAGTCGAAACCCACCCCGCCCTTGTGGTACCCCGCTCCAGAGGGGACCGGCACCCCGCCCGAGAGGAAATTTAATTGGAAACCTTTTAGGCTTAAGCATTCATTCTTTATGGAATCTCCATCTACTCCCATCAATGCATTTACCGCCTTGGCCCTGCAGCTAAAGTGTGAGGCGGTGAATCGGACGAGTAACGCATCCGAGGCCCGGGCGATTATGGCGGGTGCGATCGCAAAACTAGGCCCACAAATTGCCGCTGCCCAGGCCTTTATCGGGGCCGACTGCCGCCTGGTGGTGCTGCCAGAATACTGGCTCACCGGCTTCCCCATGGGAGAATCTCTCCCCGACTGGGGGACCAAAGCCTGTCTGACCATGGATGACCCCATTTACGAGACATTGGGAGCCATTGCCCAAAAACAGGGTATTTTTCTGGCGGGCAATGCCTATGAATTGGATCCTAATTTTCCCGATCTCTACTTCCAGAATTGTTTTGTGCTAGATCCCTCAGGGGATATGGTGTTGCGGTATCGTCGCATCAATTCCATGTATGCCCCCACCCCCCATGATGTGTGGGATAAATATCTGGATATCTACGGCATTGAAGGGATTTTTCCGGTGGCCAAAACCGCCATTGGCAATCTGGCTGCCGTCGCCTCCGATGAGATTCTCTTTCCCGAGGTAGCCCGGTGTTTAATGCTGCGGGGGGCTGAGATTTTGCTCCATCCCACCTCTGAAGTGTACGGCAATGCTCGGGCACCGAAGGAAGCGGCCAAAGTCTCTCGGGCTGTGGAAAATATGATGTATGTGGTCTCGGCCAATACCGCTGGCATCGCCAATACGCCGATTTTAGAAGCTTCCGTCGATGGGGGCTCAAAGATTATTGACTACCGGGGATTGGTCTTGGCAGAAACTGGGGCAGGCGAAAGTATGGCCGCCTATGGCGACATTGATCTGGATGCTCTGCGCCGCTACCGGCAACGGCTCAGCATCAAAAACCTGCTGTCTCGACAACGGCTGGATGCCTATACCACAATCTATAATCAGTCTTCCATTTACCCGCCCAACTCCATGGCCGCTGGGGATGTGGAACGCAGCCACTTTATCACCACCCAGAAAACAGCCCTTGAACGGCTAACACAGTTGGGGGTAATTTGACATGGTCGCCGCCATCGCCGTACGAAATCCCCGCACGGGCTGTCTGGATTACGAGATTACCCCACCCACGCCAGACCAGCTAACAGCTACCTGTGAGCGATTACGCCAAGGCCAGCAGGATTGGCAAACCAAAGGCATCAGCCATCGGATTGAGGCCTTGCAGGCGTGGAAACAGGCGTTGCTGGTCCGCAAAGACGCTTTGATTCAGGCGATTGTGGCGGATACGGGCCGACTTTCGGAATCCATATTGGAGGTGGATTCATTTCTCTCGGGACTGGACCGCTGGTGTGGACTGGCCCCGAACCTGGTCGCCCCAGCCCCGGCCAAAACAGCCGCTATTCCATTTATCCAGCTGCGTCCCCAGTTAGTGCCCTACGGATTGGTGGGGGTGATTAGTCCCTGGAATTTCCCCCTCCTGCTATCCACCATTGATCTGGTGCCAGCCCTGTTAGCAGGCTGTGCTGTTGTGGTTAAACCCAGTGAGATTGCCCCCAGGTTTATTCGGGTGATGTTGGCTGCGATCGCAACCGTCCCCGCCCTCCAATCAGTCCTCACCTACCTCGAAGGCGCAGGTGAAACCGGCGCGGCCTTGATCGACCAGGTGGATGTGGTGTGCTTTACCGGCAGTGTCGCCACCGGCAAAACCGTGGCCATGGCCGCCGCCAAACGCATGATCCCCGTCTTTCTAGAATTGGGCGGCAAAGACCCCGCCATTGTTTTAGCCTCAGCCGATGTGGACCAGGCGGCTACCGCATTACTGTGGGGCTCGGTGGTGAATGCGGGCCAGTCCTGTTTGTCCATTGAGCGGATTTATGTGGCTCGGGGGATTTGCGATCGCTTTGTCGAAACCCTGGTAAATAAAGCCAAACAGCTCAACCTGGCCTACCCTGACCCCAGCAGTGGTCAAATCGGTCCCATCATTGCCGCCACCCAAGCGGCCCTCATCAAAACCCATTTACAAGACGCCCTGGATCAAGGCGCTGTGATCCATTGTGGCGGCACCGTTGAAGATCTGGGCGGTGGCCTGTGGTGTCGCCCCACCGTCCTCACCCAGGTGAACCATAAAATGAAAATTATGACGACAGAAACCTTTGGGCCGATCATGCCCGTCATGCCCTTTGACACCGTAGACGACGCCATCCGGCTCGCCAATGATACGATTTACGGCCTCAGTGCTGCGGTATTCGCCGGTTCAGTGGACGAGGCTCAAGTTGTGGGTCAACAGATCCAGGCAGGGGCCATCAGCCTCAACGACGCTGGCTTAACGGCCCTAGTCTACGAAGGAGAGAAAAATGCCTTTAAGTTATCGGGTCTGGGGGGCTCTCGCATGGGCCCCGCATCGATCCAGCGATTTATGCGCAAACAGGTCTTTTTAGCAAAAACATCCCCCATACCAGATCCGTGGTGGTTTTAGCACTTTGAAATGTCTGTTGTTGTGGGATTAAGACCCTTGAAAGCCTGTCGTATTCATCAGTATCAGGGACCAGAATCTGTTCAAGTAGAGCAGGTAGATCTCCCAGAACCCGGTCCCGATCAGGTGAGAATCCGAGTGCGGGCAGCGGGCATGAACAACTCTGACCTACAAACTACCTATGGCAAATATCGAGGTTACGGTCACCAGGGACTCCCCCAAATGCTCGGCCAGGAAGCCGCTGGAGAAGTAGAGGCCGTGGGAACAAACGTGACAGAATTTACCCCAGGGATGCGGGTGTTTGGTCATGTTGCCGGTGCCTTTGCGGAATCAGCCTTGGGGCCAGCCGCTGAGTTATTGCCGCTACCCCAGAATATCTCGTTTGAGATCGCCGCCAGCCTCCCCATCGCCTATCTCACCGCAATTATGGCCCTGGTCTGCAAAGCCAAGCTCCAGGCCGATGAGTGGGTCTTAATCCATCCCGGCAGCGGTGGGGTGGGAACTGCCGCCACTCAGCTAGCCCAACTGCTTGGGGCACGAGTCATTGCCACCGCCAGCTCTGACCAAAAAACAAACTATTTACGGGCGTTAGGCATCGCACATGTGCTCAACCACACCACCCAGGATGTTGTTACCGAGGTGCAGAAAATTACGGAAAAAAAAGGTGTACAGGTGGCCCTGGATGGGGGTGGTCAAGTCACCTTGCCACAATGTTTAGCAGCGATTGCCAATGAGGGTCGAATTATTTCCTATGGCTATACAACAGGCATGGCAGCAACGCTACCATTGGTCAACCTGATTGGTCGTAATGTTCAGTTATTCGGTATTGCTCTCTGGTATAACCAAGATTATCGAACCACCTTAACCGTCCTGCGCGATTTAGTCATTCCCGCTATCGTGAAAGGTCAAGTCCAGCCAACTATCAATCTGGTGCAGGGTCTAGAGAGAGTGTCACAAAGTTTGTTACAAATGGAGCAGAATCGTCTCATGGGAAAGGTGGTCATTGTTCCATAATTTTATAGTCAGGTCGTTTAGTTAAATCAGGAGCTAGTTCAATGTCTACTATCCGAGAAGGAATGCCGGTTCTCACTCGCCACGAAGGCCAGTGGGCCGGGACCTACACAGTGATGGATAATGACGGCAAGATGCTCGACCATCACGAGTCCCTAATCACTTGTGAATTTCCAGTAGACCAGCCCCACCCCTATTTTCAAACTAATCGCTATACCTGGGCTGACGGCAAAGTAGAAGAATATCAGTTTCCCGGTATATATCGAGATCACAAACTTTGGTTTGACACCGAACGCATTGAAGGCAAAGCCTGGGACGCCGACAATTCCATTGTGATTCTATGGTTTGCCTACAAAGGAATTCCGGACGCCTTTGTCTACGAAATGATTCACCTAAGTAAGTGCAACAACCACCGCGCCCGCACCTGGCACTGGTTTAAAGCTGGCGAAATCTACCAGCGAACCCTAATTAAAGAAGAGCGAGTCAAGTAAGGAGTTGTTAATGATTAACTTCGTGTATTTTCTGGCCTCCCCCTTGGCAAGGGGGATTGAGGGGAGACAGCTCCATCTAGATACATCTAACTATCCGTAGAGACATCCCATGAAACCTATTAAACGAGCTTTTCTAGATACAGCAGATGGCCAAATTCATTATCGCATTGGGGGTGAAGGCGAGCCCCTACTTTTGCTACACATGAACCCCCGCAGCAGCGACGAATACCGGGAACTCATGCCCATTTTGGGACAACAGTACCAGGTAATAGCCATGGACACCATGGGCTTTGGCGATTCCGATAAACCCCCAAGGTTGTACACGATTTACGACTATGCTCAAACCGTCATTGCTTTACTAGATGAGCTAGGCATTCAAGCAACCAACATTCTGGGCAATCATACCGGTGCCTTTATCGCCGGGGAAGTCACGGCAACTTGCCCGGAACGGGTCAAAAAACTTGTCCTGGGCAATGTGCCTGGATTTGGTGAACGGGGTAAAGCCAGACTAATGGAACTCTTTGAGAAAGGCTTTAAGATCCAAGACGATGGCTCCCATCTAATGCAAAGATGGCAGGCCCGTTCCCGTTATGTGGGTACATCTGAGCTAAACCATCGCTGGGTGTTAGATGACCTCAAATGTTTTGGCTATCCCCTATACGCCGTCTGGGCCGTCGCCCAATACTGCATGGAAGCAGAGGCAAGATTAAATCAAATCATCTGTCCCACATTGATTTTCTGGGGCTTGGAAGATGTAAGAGAATTCGAAACACTTGGACTCTCCAAACCAGAAGACCGATTTTTTGTCACCCAGGTCATCCCCCATGGCCAAGTAGTCGATATCCCTGAGGGAACCATCTGTATGATGAATCAGATGCCTGAAAAAATAGCCGAGATGGTTCTTAACTTCTTAAATAGTGCATCTTAATGCATTACTTTAAAGATTTTCAGATTCCCTCTCCCCTCTTTTCCCATCTCCCCTGCCCATTTCCGTACAGACACTTTATGTCCGCATCGATCCCTTAGCTTCCCAACACCGCTGTACACTTAATCTCGACAATCAGCCCTGGGGTAGATAATGCCATAATGCCAACGCCGGTCCAGGTGGGAAAGTTCTTTGTGAAATAGCGGTCCTTTACCTGAATAAATAATGGTAAGTGAGGAATTTTTAAATCTTGTTGATCTTCTACAGCAGGATCCACAACATGGTAGGTAATCATCTCCACCACATCATCAAATGTGGCACCTGCTGCTGATAAAACCTTTTCCACATTCTTAAATGTCTGGTCAAATTGAGCTTCTGTGCCCTCAACCACCTGCATATTTTCATCTCTTCCCACTTGCCCGGCAATATATAAGGTATCTCCCACCTTTACCCCAGGACAGTAGCGGTATTTTTCGTACAGGATTTCCATTCCTTCAGGAATTATAATCTCGCGCTTAGTACCCATACCAAAATCCTCACAGCGATCTTTAATGGTTGAATTGTAACAACTGAATTGATTATAAGCGGTGCCTTGGGAAACAATTCTGGGCATCGGGTGCCATCGACTCTAAAGCTGAGTAAATAGGCATTAACTCAAGCCTGACTCAGGATATCTGACTACTATCATTGAAAAAAGTCCCGCTTTGAGTTGATATCCAGAAATTATGGCAAGAACACACATTGAGTTTATTCAATCCCAGACTATTCAGCCCAAATCCTGGGTGGTAGAAGGATTGCCTACTGGTGCCAGAACGCGAATTCTCAGCATCGATCTTGAAACCGGAGACTCTAGCGAATTGGTCAACTGGGACAGGGCCTGGGAGATTGATTCTGGTTATTTCACCTGTGACATAGAGTTTTTTGTTCTCAGTGGTTGCATACAGATTGGGCAATTTTGTCTAAAGAGCTATACCTATGGCTTTTTCCCAGCAGGCGTGTGTATTGCAGCCTGGAGGATTGAGCAAGATACAACGGTTTTATGGATGCCTGCCGCGTACCCTCAGTTTGTCAACGGGTCTCAATCTCTACCCGATGCCAAACAACACCTCTACATTCCTTCGTTGAGTTCAGAACAGTTACCCTGGCAACCCACATTAACCCCTGGCTTTCCACCGGGGGCCATGCGAAAAACCCTCAGAATGGATCCCGATGGGGGTAGAAGTGCCTGGCTACTGGGTTGTCTGCCTCAATTTGTTGAACCCTTTTCCGAGTATCACCCCATGCCTGAAGAAGAATTTGTCCTCCAAGGAAGCCTGACAACCCAGGCCGGACAGATGACTCCAGGCTGTTATTTTTGGCGGCCAGCCTTTATGCCCCATGCTCCCGCCTATACCCATACCGGATATTTTGCTTTGGTGCGTGGTGGTAATCCCCACGTTTCCCATCGTCCCTGGATACCGCCCTTTCACACCCACTATCCCTGGGATTTGCGATCGCACACAAATATTGATTGTCCATAAGTTGATGGATTGTTCCACCCCAGCCCTTAAGACAACCCCTGGCATTGATTAACATTTTAGGAGATTACATTTTAGGAGATTAGGTGGCCATGCATCAGCATCATCTGCCCAATGGATGCATGGGGGATAAGCTTTCCACCAAATCTCCCAAAACGTCTCATGTTGTTAACTTTCTGCTAGGGTCTTGAGATTACTTAGGCCTTGCTCATAATCTTTGCCAATCATACTGTCCATCATGAAACCAAAGTAGGTGCTAATGGGCTGCATCAATGGGGGCACACCGGCTCGCATGTCTGTGTCTAGGGACCAAGAAACGAGGGTGCCATTCTCCTGGGGAGTGAGTTTTAACAGGGCATCCGCCATGCCCTGATCACCAAAATCCAGATGGGTATTCACATAGTTAGGTGACTCTAACGCAATAATTTCCTGGGTGCCATTCCCCACCTGGGGGTCTTCGCTATGCCATTCCATAGTTTGTCCTACCCCCTGTCCACTGATGATCATTTCAGCATCTGGGTCCATTTTGGCCCAAGGAGACCATGCATCCCATTGCCCTAGGTCACTCACCATGGAATAAATTTCTGTTGGCGGAGCATTGATTAACAAACTCCGTTCCACATGTACCTGGCTAGGAATAATAAAACCGGCAACAAATGCGAGTAGAACTGTCGTAACTAAACCACCGATTACTTTCAAGACCATCTGCTCAGGCTCCACGGATACTACATTAGAATAGGTAGATCAAAAATCTTGGATGTTTTATTAGGAGTCAGAATCTAGAAGCCAGGAGAGTTCTATCTCTGGATTCTCACTCCCGACGTCTTACTTCCCACTTCTCCTGGAAGCTGATTCTTGAATTGGTCTACCGACTTCCCGTTTTAGTGTAGTCAAAGATTTTGGCTGGCGGGGAAGGGCTGAAGGAAGTCTTAACACCCGCATTTAAGGTTCTAAGGGTTGGGCAAAGAAACCCAAATGGTTGGCGACCGGACGTTCTTGCCCGGGGACTTTGCCATGGCCAGGCATATTGAGCACCTGGGGATTTTCCGACTGGCGAGTCCCCGTGGGCAAATGGGCAGAGCCTGCCTGGGGGGAAACTGCAACCGTCGTTGACCCACCGCCATCTAAACGTACCGCCGTATCGGCCCCTAGGGATTGGACTATGGCGGTCACCTCCCTCAGGGTTGTGCCTTCGGTATAAAGGGGTTGTTTGCCATCGGTTTGGATTAGCCACAGCCGAGTACCTGTGGCATCCAACGCTGCAATGTTAAATGGATAGGGCTTATCGCCTTCTGCGGAGACAATTTTGGTTTGGACATCCTCCGTGAGCTGGCCATTTTCCAGCAGCATGAGATTACCGGAAATGGCCTGGTGCGTCTCTTCTGGGCAATTGCCATCACGGTTCAATTCAGCCCGTTGATCGGTAAAACAAAGGGCTGGCCAATCGGCATACACCTCTGACACCTGGTCTCCATTCGATATTGATAGTCCGGCAAGATTAACTAGCTGATTAGGACGGGGGCGATAGTTCCAGGGGGTCACTTCTCGAAATGGGTAGAAAAAGTTGGCGTTGATGGCTAGCTGTAGCCCGTGGGTTTTGACAAAGGCGGAGGTACGTTGGCCCACGGATTCCCATTTTTTTTGTGATTCGGGGTCCAAGGCTGTTCCTTGATAACCTGGTGTGACAAGGGGTCTGAGGCCAGGGGCTGTGAGGTCAAGCTCGATGATGTGGATGATCTGGGGTCGGGGCTGATTGAGGACTTGACGGTTATAGACAATGCCCTGAAAGAGGGACTGGTCAACGACGTTTGTGGGTCTGGGGCGATATAAACTGTTGGCTCCATATAGAACTAACGGCATCAATAACCCTAGCCAAATGACACTTTCTTTTGTCTGACGCCAGCGGGGCATAACATTGTCCTATTCTTTGTCCAGTATTCTCAGACATAGCTTAACCAAATGATGAGCGAGTTGAAAATATCGCTCATCATTTGATTCACATCTGGTTCACATCATCCCGTTCAACGCTGAAAGCTAGCCCTGACGACAACAATGGACGATAGTGTGGGTAAAATCGCCAATGGATGTGATTATTTTTTCCATGGGTCAGAAAGCTAATTATTCTTTACGTTGGCCAGCTGTGGTCCCTAGGGTTGGGCTAATTGCGATCGCACTTTTCTCCTTCCATGCCATTAGCAGCCTGGTCTTTAGTGTGATTGATCTGGCCCCCAGTAGTCCGAAATGGGGATTAGCCTTAACCTTGTGGGGATTCTTAGCCGTGGCTGGAGCAGCAGCAGGTCTAGGTTCCCTCCGGTCCCTAGGGAAAAATGCCCAGCGACTGACGGGGCTGGCCAGCGGTGCAGCCTCGGTGGCCATTCTCGGTTTTTATACCCTGGGCCAACTGACGGGGCAACAGGCGCAATGGGCCATCGTCGGGGCTGTGCTCGGGTGCCTGGTGGGGGGTGGGTTAGGGATAACTCAGAGGGTAGGGTTTTGGCGCGTTGCGATCGCCATCACCAGCGGTCTCTGTGCCTATGGGACTGCCTTTGGTTTAGGGACCTGGGCCTTGGCAGCGGTCACTGTGCAGCGTTGGGAACTCGTTCTATTAATGGGCCTAGGGACTGGGTTATATCTTTGGTTGACGCGACGGGCGTTGGGGGTGGTATGGGAAACTATTTAAGTTTTGTATATATGATTACGTAATGGGTTTTTAGTCAGTTGTATGGACTCTAGGGCGTGATCTGAAACGGAAGTTTGTTGAGATCCGCCTTTAGAGATCATTTTATAGCTCACCATAAGGGACATCATGACCATAGAAACCACCGGACGCTATCTCATACTCCTACCAGATCAAGACCTAGGGGCCGGGATTCAAGCCCTGTCCAATGCAACAGGTATTCAAGGCGTGGCCAGGGCTGCGGATTTTGAGGACCATGCCTTTACCACCGCAGAACTCGATAGCCCCAACGCGTCAGTCTTTGATCGCTTAGGGGTAGCCGTGGTTCCCCTCGATCCGGATCAGGCCCAGTCGGTGCGCGCCAGTGCCGCCGCCAACAATAGCGTGTTGGCCATCCAACCAGAACGGGTGGTATATGCCCTGGGGCAACGGGGACTGTCCGCAGACTATCTGCGGGGCTACCGCGACGCGTCCACCCATCTCTATGAACAGGTGGAACCCCAGCAAGGACAGCTGGCAGCCCGTCAGCAGGTCGATCCACCGGAATTTACCGACGGTCCAGCCACCTGGGGCCTCCAGGCCACTCGAGTATTGGATTCACCCTATAGCGGGTTAGGCATTAAGGTCGCCGTATTGGATACGGGGTTAGATCTGAAGCATCCTGACTTTGCCGGTCGGGTGATCCAAAGCCGCTCCTTCATTACTGGAGAATCTGTCCAAGATGCGAATGGCCATGGTACCCACTGCATTGGCACAGCCTGTGGCCCCAAAGATTCCCCCGAGCTACCCCGCTATGGTGTTGCCTACAATGCTGAGATTTTCGCTGGCAAGGTGCTGAGCAATCGAGGTTCTGGGTCCGATAGTGGCATTTTGGCTGGCATTGAATGGGCGGTGAATAATGGCTGTGCCATCATCTCCATGTCCCTGGGCGCCCCCACCCAGCCCGGTGATGCCTTCTCCCCCATCTATGAACGGGTGGGGCAGCGGGCCTTACGCAACGGCTCCCTGATTATTGCTGCCGCCGGTAATGAAAGTACCGATCGCGTCACCGGTAGGCGAATGGTCCCTCCCAACCCGGTGGGATACCCAGCCAATGCCCCCACCCTAATGGCCGTGGCAGCCCTGGACAATCAGCTGCAGGTGGCCCCCTTTTCCAACGGCACCATTAACTTAAACGGGGGGCAGGTAGATATTGCCGGACCTGGGGTGGATGTTCATTCCACCTGGCCCATGCCCGACCGGTATTTGAGCATTAGCGGCACCAGCATGGCCACCCCCCACGTGGCGGGGATTGCCGCTCTTTATGCTGAGGCGACTGGGGCTCGGGGCATGGAACTGTGGGCCTGGCTCACGCGGGATGCCCAGCGGCTGCACCTACCTGGTACCGATGTTGGGATAGGCTTAGTACAGGCCCCGATGTCAATGTAAAACCGATGTAAGGCCATACATCCCTAGATTGATAGGCTGATGTATGGCTTTACGGTTTTAGGGCTGTCCATTGAAACCTCAACTTAAACCTCAACTTAAACCTCAAAAAGGGCCATGGGGAACGATGAAACAAGCTAGGTGGCTTAAACAACTGACCCATTGGCTGATGGTCGTTATGGTAACGGCGGGGCTGGTGGGTTGTTGGCCCAGTGGATCAGATGTCGTTAATGCAAATCCAGGAGATGATATGGACAAGATAAAGGTAACGATATCCCTTGATGACGCTCACCTAGACCAGATCGATCAGGTCAGTGAACAACTTAAAGCAGCGGGCCTAGAGGTGGAACAAACCCTATCCACCCTGGGAATTGTAACTGGATTGGTGGAGTCCGAGAAAATGTCGTCCCTGTCCGAGGTGACGGGGGTGGAGTCCGTTGAGGTGGATCAGACCATTAGACCTCTTGCAAAAATGATTATGTGCTAAATTGCTGTATTTTGCTGCCAGTCTTCGGCAAGGTTGAGTTCATAATTGTAGAGTGCCGCTATCAAATTGAATCGCAGCCCATAGCGTCGTCGT
>NZ_JAYGIG010000066.1:0-12879 GCF_034932105.1 Leptothoe sp. PORK10 BA2
TAACTGATGACGCTCATCGGGGGTTAGGCGGACAATATTCTTTTTCTGCATAGGATTCCGGTACGCTGCATAAAGCTTACCGCAACACTCTCAACAATCCTAATTTTTAGTCTTGACGGTGCACTAGCCTACTAAATATCATTAAAATCGCCAGTATTTTGTATAAAATTCAGCATTATGGCTAAAATGTCTACCATAATACATAAACTTGTAAATATCTCAGCTAGATTGGGGCCGTAATCACATTTGTCACTGCACCCACCATTGCAACGATTGAGAAGAAATTTATGAACTTAGCAAAACGCTGTATTGCCGAGGCTATCGGTACCATGTGGCTAGTCTTAGGTGGCTGTGGTAGCGCTGTTTTAGCGGCCATATTTACCGCTGGCGATGTCAATATTGGTATTGGCCTAGTCGGTGTATCCCTGGCTTTCGGTTTAACGGTTATGACCATGGCCTATGCCATAGGTCACATTTCAGGTTGTCATCTCAACCCAGCCGTATCATTTGGTCTGTGGGCCTGTAATCGCTTTCCAGCTTCTGAGCTATTGCCCTACATCATTGCCCAAGTCATTGGGGCCATCTTGGGCGCTGGCATCCTAATGGTCATCGCCAGTGGTCAGACAGGGTTTGAATTAGCCGGGTCCAATCCTTTTGCCACCAATGGTTTTGGAGCCCACTCCCCTGGTGGTTATTCCCTACTATCCTGCCTAGTCACCGAAGTCGTCATGACCTTTATGTTCTTGATGATTATTCTCGGGGCCACCGATAGCAGAGCACCCCAAGGATTTGCCCCCGTTGCCATTGGTCTTGGGCTTACCCTGATTCACCTGATCAGTATTCCGGTCACCAACACCTCAGTCAATCCTGCCCGTAGTCTTGGCCCAGCAATCTTTGCCGGTGCCGAACTCCTATCCCAAACCTGGTTATTCTGGGTAGCTCCAATTTTAGGGGCCGTACTGGCTGGTTTTGTTTACAGTTCCGTGTTTGAGCCCAGTCGTGATGCAGTTCGCGAGCGGACCTAATATAGCTTGGCGCACATAGCGTTAACAATAGGGCCACGGGAACAATAGGGCCACGGGCAGTCCAGTTTTGTTTGAGGATTAGACTCAACCCATTGCTAACGCACAGCTTAATCTCCCAATCGGTCTAGATCCATTGGGAGATTTTTAATGGTCTCACCCTTGATGGCGGTCCGGTGTATGCAACGGTGAACCTAGGGATATCTTGCTTTAGGTCTACGATTCAGCAATTTCCGTCAGCAAACCTCAGCTAGATAGCGTAAACACTCCCCCATTAGCGCTACTAAACTAGGGGTATCTGAACTAGAGACTAGATTAACGACACCTTTTGATCGCTAACTATCGGTCTGGTTTGTGTTCCCCCTTTTATTTTCTTTATCTTTTACCAGATAACGCGTTTGTGTTTTCTGTCTTCCAGTGGGTTATTTAGCCCACTGGATTTTTTTTGTCTGTAATAACCGTAGGTCTGTATCAGATTAACTAGTTATCCATCAAATTCCTTAAATATACTGAAACCGCCTGGGGTGGATTGTATATTTTTGCAGCTTGACCCACCTGAATGGTCTAGCCCCATGGGTATTGGCCATTAGAGCGGTCGTCAAGAGCCCCAATGGGTGATGTCCATCCTGCGGGTAAGGTATATAGCCCAATCAAGCTGGGTAAACTATAGAGAGTTCCCCCCTTACCCATACACTTGTCCATACAAACGACGGGTCTGCCCCGTAGAGTCCCCTTAGCTAATTCCGTAAACCTACTTACACTGTCGACCTAACTTCATCGTTTTCTTACAAATACAGAAAGTATCCAAGAAAATACCTTCATGATGTCATTTGTGGTTATGCTGCCCACTCGTAGGTCTAATATATGACTACACTTACCCTGAAAAAGTCCATGCGGCCCGATCTCCTAAGTGAGCTATTTCCATTGTTCAATGCCGCAAATCCTGACACCTTAACGAGTCTGCTATCCGCAGCCACTGAGCTGACCTATCCAGCAGGACGTACCGTTCTAATGGAAGACTCCTGGGGTAATGCTATCTATCTGATTGTGGCCGGATGGATTAAAGTCCGCCACGATTCAGGCGGCGACTATGTCACCCTAGCCGTTCTAGGCAAGGGTGATTTCTTTGGGGAAATGGCCATTTTAGACGAATCCCCTCGCTCCACCGATGTCGTCGCCCTATCACCGGTTCAGCTCCTGAGTATTCCGGCTCAGAAGTTCATTGATACGCTGTTTCAAGATCATCACCTCCATCACCGGATGCTGCAGCTGATGGTACAGCGGCTACGCCAGACTAATAGCCACTTTGAGCGTCGCCATAAGCCAGCAGCAGTCAAGCTGGCCTACACCCTAACCTCCCTAGCCGATGCCTATGGTGAGCAGAAGGATGCTACGCCAGAAATTTTCAACTTAGCGATGGACGACCTGGCCGCCGTTGCTGACGTCCCCAAGGACGACGCCGCTAAAATTATGGAAAAACTCAGGGAAAGGGAGTGGGTCACCCCTAGTGAAAACGGCAAAACACTTAAGCTTAAAGGGTTTAACCACCTGGTACAGCTAGCGCGAAAGTAGTGGCATGGTCTGTGGTTTCCGGTCTATGGCCACTGCTGCTCATCGTAAAAATGGCAGCCCAACCCAGATGAGTTACAAATTATTGCCACATACTGAAAAAAACCTTGGAGAGCAAGTTTTTGTTTGTGGGCAGATGGATACTGGAGGAGTTGTACCACAGTGAATATTCATGGGTACCCCACTACCCCCTTCTATTACCCCACGTCAGATGAATCTGCTACGCATTGTGCTAGCGCTGGCGTGGGCTGATGGTAGCCTAGCCAAAGAAGAAGCTGATGTGATGCTGACTAGCTTTAGTCAGGTATTTGCCACCACACCAGCCAGCCAAGAATCTGTCAAACAAGAACTCCAAGGGTACTTAGTCCAAGATCTGCCCCTAGAAGAACTGGTCCCCCAACTTTCCACCCAGGCAGAAAAGGAATTTGTCCTCCGTTTGGGCTATGAGGTGATTAGTTCCAGCTCCCGCACCCAAGATGAAGCCTTGATCAACCAGGAAGAACAAGCCATCTATCAAAAGTTAGTAAATCTGCTGGAGCTACCCAGGGCAGTCGTTGAGCGGGTTGAGCAATCAGCCCAAATCGCCTTAGGCACCAACCAAGCCCAGGGCAATAAGGTGGTGGATTTGCTGACCTATCAACTGAGGGAGCACCTGAAGGAATAAAGGCTCCCCGGCAATTTTCTCCCAGATGTTTCCCTAAGGACATTTCCAGCCAAGAAGATACCAGTATCCAGGCCCCCTAACCCCCCGATTCTGGGGGTTAGGGGGCCTTCAATCGGTATAGTTTTTTCGAGAAAACACCTAAGCACTCATCGCTAACATGCGTTGAATGGGGGCCAAGGCCTGTTGCTGGATATCCGCTGGCAGGGTGATTTCTGGCGTGCGATTTTTCATCGCCAGGTAGAGTTTTTCTAGGGTGTTAAGCCGCATGTGGGGGCACTCGTTGCACTGGCAGTTGGCCTCTGGGGGGGCCGGGATAAACAGTTTTTGGGGTACCTGCTTTTCCATCTGGTGGATGATACCCGCTTCTGTGACGACGATGAACTGCTGGGTTTCGCTGCTTTCCACGTACTTGAGCAGGGCCGTGGTGGAACCAATAAAGTTAGCATGGCGCAGGATCGCTGCTTCGCATTCAGGGTGGGCCACAATCTCAGCATTGGGGTGCTCCATTTTGAGCTGTAGCATCTTCTTCTCTGAAAAGGTTTCATGCACAATGCAGCTCCCTTGCCATAGCACCAGGTCCCGTCCAGTTTGGGCGGCCACATAGCGACCTAGGTTACGGTCGGGGGCAAAGATAATCGGCTGCTCCGGGGGGAGTTGGTTCACCAGCTTAACGGCATTTGAGCTAGTGCAAATAATGTCGCTCATGGCCTTGATTTCGGCGGTGCAGTTAATGTAGGACACCACAATGTGATCGGCATGGGCCGCCTTGAACTTGGCAAACTCTGCCGGAGGGCAGCTATCGGCCAGGGAACATCCCGCCGCTAGGTCCGGTAGCAGCACCATCTTGTCTGGGTTCAAAATTTTAGCGGTCTCGGCCATGAAATGTACCCCAGCAAACACAATCACATCAGCATCGGTGGCTGCCGCCTTTTGCGACAGACCCAGGGAGTCGCCGATGTAGTCAGCAATGTCCTGAATGTCTGGCTCTTGATAATAGTGGGCTAAAACAATTGCATTAAGCTCTGTTTTTAGCGTTTCAATCGCGCCAAAAAGGTCCTTTGGTAGGCCAATGGCCGGTGCTGATGCCGTTGTGAACATGGAGACAAACTCGCTAATTATTTATAGTGCTGGATTAAAAATTGACCTAGCTTAATTATAGTTATTTTAACCATAATTGTCAGCTGGGTTGGGTTGAGAAAAATTAGACTCTGGGAAGCGGGAGGTAGAGGCTATGGATATCCCCATCCCGGTTAAAGGTTGCTGGGCCTGCTTAGCTGGGCAATGCAAGGTCAAATCTCTGACAAATGGCGGTTACGGCATCTACCCAACCCTGGGGGGCAGGGGCGGGGGCAATTTCCCATCCCCGATTGGCCAGATGGGGGTGGGGACCTTCAGGGCCAGGTAAGACAATGGAATAATCGACATTTTCCAGCATATCTAGGTCATTGGGGCTATTGCCTAGGCCAACGGTGGTGATGGTTTCCCCAGCGGGTAATAGGCTTTGGTAAAGGGCCACTAGTCGCTTTACGGCATTGCCTTTACCTGCTTCCGGGCCAATCAGATGGGAAAACCGATCGCCCACGACCACCTTGAAACCTAAGGATTCCACGGCTTCGATCATCTGCTCAGGGGGCACGGTCTTGGGGGTAATAAAGGGCTCGCTAAATTCCCGGGCCTTCGCTTCTTGGGCATCCTTGGCCGAAAGTCCGGTGTAATTTTGCAGCCGTTTGATGGTCATATCACCAAAGCCCAACAGGGAATGTTGTAGCTCATTGGCAATCACCCGTAGCCCTGCCCTGGCTTGCACGTAGGGGCAGCCTAAATCCACCACGTAGTAGTCGCCGTCCTGTTCCCCTGGCGCTTCATGAAAGGGATTATGATTGACTTCAACAAAAATACCGCTACCATTCTCGGTGATGAATGGGGCGGTAAGGCCCAGATCCTGGCGCAGGGTGGTGACTTCGGCCCTGGTTTTACTGGTGACGGGTACTACGGGAATGTTTAAGGATTTTAATTGCTGGATAATGGGCACGGTCACAGCATAGTCGTAGGTCTCACCATTAAGAAGCGTGCCATCGAGGTCGGTGAATATAATCATCTGGGTCATGGGAAGTAAACGCGCCTTGGACCAGTCACAACATGTTTAGATTAAACAACGATTTATGTCGCCGATGGGGCAAATAAAATTGAGCCGGGGGGGATGGTGGAAAAATTAGCCATGGTGGCCATTGTGGGAGATGTCCATGGCCAGTGGAGTAGCGCCGATTCTGAGGCCCTTCAGGCTCTAGGTCTGGATCTGGTGCTCTTTGTGGGGGATTTTGGTAATGAGGCGGTCTCTATTGTGGAGCAGATTGCCACAGTTCCGTTGCCTAAGGCGGTCATTCTGGGCAATCACGATGTCTATTACACGGCCAGTAAAAAGCGGCAAAAAGACTGTCCCTATGACCTGACTAAGGAAGATCGGCTGCAGCAGCAGCTAGATGCCCTGGGGGCATGCCACATCGGTTTTAGTAAGTTGGAAGTCCCGTCCTGTGCTGTGACGGTGGTGGGGGCACGTCCCTACAGCTGGGGCGGTGCCCAGTGGCGGCACCAGCAGTTTTATCAAACGCGTTGCCAGGTGGGCAGTTTTGAGGAGTCGAGGGCTAGAATTTGTGCGGTGGCTGAAACGGCTGAGCAGGACAGTCTGATTTTTCTGGGGCATAACGGTCCAGCGGGCCTGGGGAATCAGGTTTATGACATGTGTGGTCGAGATTGGAAACCCCAGGGTGGGGATTATGGGGATCCGGATTTTGCGGCTGCGATCGCACATACCCAACACACAGGCAAACATGTAGCCCTGGTGGTGTTTGGCCACATGCACCATGAGCTTAGGCATGACAAAACCCGTCTGCGGCGGCGGCTGATGGTGGATGACCACGGTACGGTCTATGTCAATGGAGCCCAAGTTCCCCGAGTGATTGAAACCAAAACGGGCTGGCAGCGTAGTTTTACCCTGGTGACCCTGCAGGCTGGTCGGGTCCAAACCGTACGGTTAGTTTGGCTCAACGCACTAGCGGATATCGTGTCTGAGGAATACCTTTATCCCTGATAGGGAGACCCGTCAGAGGTACAGACCGGATAAAACTCAACACATAGCTAGACGCATGGGTAAATTTGGGCTAGCATAACTGATGCTTCTAGCCGGAAAAGATAGAAGTAATTTCACCTGGAGAGGTGGCAGAGTGGTCGAATGCGCTCGACTTGAAATCGAGTGTGCCGAAAGGTACCGTGGGTTCGAATCCCACCCTCTCCGTTGGTCATTACGGCAGTGCAGCGTTATCTCAGTTAAAAAACTGCTGTGCAGAACCAGTAGTTTTTTATGGCAAAAATGCCCTATTTAACTCAAAAATTAGTTCAAAATTAGTTCGGTTCAGTTCTGAGGGGTGTTTAGGAGGTCAGTTATGGTGTGTACTGCTGTTGACCCTCTAAATCAACGTGAGTTCGATGAGGTCAAAAAATGGCAGACGGCAGAGCAGCCAAGCCTTTGACCTCAATGTCCAAGGACGGTTTCTTCTCGTGATAGGTATAAGCCACTAACCCCGCCAGCAGATTCACCAGAAAGTTGAAGGGACTGCGATGTCTCGAATGTTCAATCTGGCAAATAGTCTTGAGTGGGTCATTGACTGATTCAATCACAGCCCGCTTGCGTAGCAAGATCTTGTCAATCAGCTTAACAAGTCGATTTTTCATAGTTTTCTTGGACTTGGTGATGAGCTGTAATCCTTGCTCATAGAGCTTCTCAAACAACTCTTGTGAGATGTAGCCTCGGTCCCCGAAGAGCTTGCCAAAGAGGCCCTGCGCCATTTCTGGCACCGGCACTCGGTCATCGGTGTTGGCTGATGTCAGTTTGAAGGCCAATAGCTCACCCTGATCGTTGATAATCAGATGTAGCTTGAAGCCGAAGTTCCAGCCCACTGAGCTTTTACCCCACCAGGCTTCGCCTCCAGGCAGAGCCATCAACCTCTGCTCCAGGCAGAGTCTGGGCGTAAGATAACGTTAAAAATTCTAGCGATCGCATATCGTCTGAACGATGAGCATCAAGCTACAGTTAGCTTGGATTATCCTAGACCTATGGCAATACCACGAGGATGACCGTCCATGCCTTACCTATTTCCAGGAATGGACCCCCACCTAGAAAATCCCGAAATCTGGCCAGAAGTGCACAGTCGTTTGATTGTTGCGATCGCTAATAAAATACCTGCCCCGTTAATCAGTGATAGAGCCTGACGGTGCCAGCGTTGACGCAACAGATAGATGAAACTGATCGCCAATATTCTCCAATTGACAATCAAGGATATAACGTCGATTGTTAGGAAATAGCTCTAATTTGCGCTCTACCATCTCCTCGATTAAGTCATTGAGGTCTCGTTTAAGGATTTCTTTTTTATTACCCTTCATCAGGTCATTAAACAACTTGTCTAGGGCCGGTTGCCGTTGATGCTCAGGCATAATGGCCAAATTCCAGGCGACGATAGCCATATCAAACACCATGCGCCGCCGTTCAAGGCTGTTTGTCTCCGGTAGATAAGGCTCAGCAAAGTCTTCTAAAACCTCAGACATTTTGACTTCACCCTGGGGATTTTTCACAATGTCTGTAAAACTATTGGCGATTTCCTTTTGCTGAAACGTTTTCTCAAATTTATTCAGCGTGTTTTCTCTACGGTTTATCAATTTCTGCTGCTTCAGAAGTGAGCGAAACCCTTTCGACTTTTTAGCCATGATGAGTGATCCCTATAAAAAGACTGTTTTATCGATAATCAATTAATTCGGCGCAGTACCACGCGCGTCAAAATCCTTCCCCTTTCTTTTTCTTTTTAGTCCCTTTGCCTTTCTTTCCCAGTGACTTAACTTCTTGCAATGGCGATTTACGAGACTTCGCAAGTTTAAAGGGTTTTGCCGGTGTTGGAGACTTAGCCGGTGCATTGTTAATAGAAGCCGATTTCTGTTTTGTCCGATCCAGTGCCAATTTTTCTGCCACCCTTGACAGACTAGCGTTCCAGTCGCTCTTTTCGGCAGGGTCAGTACTTAGCGGTTCAGACTGATTAAACGTGTCAGAAAACCGTTTGGCCTCTGCCTCAAAATCTGCCTCAGTTTGACAGGCTGGCTTACCCCAACGATGGAGAAAACTATAGCGCCAGAGAGGCTCCTGCCAATGGTCTAGCAACGTTTTTTTGTGATTAGTGACCACCTGAATGGCCGACTCATATACAGTGTCTGTAATCACCCCTGCTGTACGCAAAAAGTCATACACATGGGGAATTCCCCACAGCGTGGCAAATCCCTTTGACTGACGAGATGATAATAATCCACCAATGAGCTGAACTACGTAGCGTTCTAACTCCTTGGCATTAATGCTAAAGAAACGGTCTGGATGGGACAGTTGTTTTTTAGACAGATCCCGTTCGTCTAAAGCACCCATTACCGCAGACCAAATTGCCTGGCCACAGACAAAACTCAACTGATACCGGTTCGTCATATGGATAATGAATCGCAGTGACAGTTGAGGAAAGACTGAGTCGAGTTGCTTTTGAAATAATCTTATAATTTCGGGGCCATCTAACACCTGACCCGATAGGTTCTGGATAATTTCTTGCTGTACTTCCGGTGTCCCTTGAAAGTCAAAAGATTTAGCATCTTGTTCCCAAGCTTCCCAATCTACAGACTGCCCCTGCTGAATTTGCCCATAGGCTTGCTCCAACAAATCAGCAATGACAACCGCTCCTAAAGCATCGGCTGAACCTCCCAATAAATCTCTAGAGGTGGCTACGGGTTTGTAAACAGCGCGGCTGACCTCAACTGCCCGCTTTCGGACATCATAAAAGCGAAGATCATCCAGCATGGGCAACAGAAAATCAATGCTTTTAACCGGGTTTTGGCGATAGCGAGCCAGGGCTGGATCTATTAGTGCTAACTCTTGGTTAAAAAGCGCTACTCGAATGGGAAAATTATCAAAATAATAAAATTCCTGTTGGTATAGCTCCGGTTGCCGCTCCTGAAAGGTTTTAGTGAAGGCCAACGCTTGCTCAATTAAGTTGTTCCCTTCTACCAAACCTTGCACATCTATCAGTAGGGATGGAAGGTCTACATCTTTTGCAAACTCTAGTGGAATAGGTGTGGAAATGAGCTCCAGTAGATGCTGATGCTGCTCCTGGGGAGACATCTCATCAAAGTGTTCGTACCATTGATCGAAATCGTCTAGAAATAAAGACATAGCCAGCCGATAGCAGGTAAACCTTGCCCACATGCTATCGCGATCCTTATATGTTCCTGTAGCTACACCTTAATGTTTTAATACAGAGCAATAATAATCGCGGTAGGTCAAGTACAGGTGCACTTCAGATGGCAAAGGTCAAAAAGTCGGAAAACGTACCCAAGGCCATGCAGGCCAAGTTCGACAACATTGTGGCCATTACCGACGAGTTTGCCAACCAGCATCTGAATGATGAATATGCTCGGTTTATTCGCTATGCCGTTGCCGCCCTATGTCGTAAACGACCATCGCCGTTAGCGAAGGGACATGATAAAACCTGGGCCTGTGGCATTACCCATGCTATTGGTATGGTCAACTTTTTGTTTGACCCATCCCAGGACCCACATATCAGTGCCAAGGAGTTATTTGGCGATGACTGGTGGCATCAGGTGAACGTCATCGATATTAAGGCCAAAGCCCCGAAAGGGAGATACCCCAAAGTAACCAAAAGAGGTAACCGTCCCTGGAACTCATATTGAGCTTAGTGTTCAACGAGTTTAATAGGGTTTCAGCTTGTACCTTGAGCGGTCTTCAGACCTTAAATGGCTGAAACGACCAATCTTCGTCAGATAGCAGGGACGGTTACCAAAAGAGTTGGGGCTAGCCCACCCCAATATACCGATTTTGATTAGGAATCACTGCACAAAGAACAAGCAACTACAAATTTCTTAAGTATTTTGTAGTTGAGCCTGTAGCCAGTTCACATCTTCCTTAGACAAAGCTGGTGGCGGTGGTGCCTGATTATAGTCAAGGGATAGATCGTAGGCGGCTTCATCGTAGATGGCATCAAGCACTGCTTGCAGGTCCAAAGGCACATCTGGATCAGGCTCCTGCAAAGGTACAGGTACGACCGGCAAGGTATTGGGCAACTCAACCGGCCAGATTCCCATTTGCTTCGCCTGGGCACGAGTGAGTGCAATACAGTAGGGCACCTCTGGTAGACGAGGTTGGGCAAAAGGCCGAGACCCTCGCCGCAGCAAGTCTAACTCCAGTAAGTGAACATTAGCCTGATATAACCGCTGCCGCTTTTGGCGGTAGGTGGTTAACCCTGGTTCCCTCTTGTTAACTGGGGACAGAATTTCAATGCTGGTCACCAATCGATTTTTTGCCGTGTCCCGAATTTCAACCGTAGTCAGCCGCACCTGCACTGCCTGGGGCACAGGTAGAGAAAGTTTGGGAGGGGTAATGGTGAGGGTGCTACCAGGGGCAGTTTCAGCAGTCTGACGTTTGGGGGCATCCAGCACTTCTACATCCGGATAAAGAATGCCAATTTCCCCTTCTGGGAAGGCATCTTCAGCCAGATAAACCTCCAAACGAGCTGTGTATTTAGGTCGCAGCAGCGGCGTTAACTGCTGACGAATTTTATTAGCCAACGCACTATGCACATCGGGCCAGAGATAGCCTTCGAGGTAAGGATCCATTCCAGGAAAGGGCGATGGCATAGACGTCAGTTTTGTAGGAGCGTTAGGACTAGGATAATCATTTCTAACGCCAGGTAACTGCTCTGCTGAAAAATGTATACCGCGTAATGCGGTCATACTGGGTACTGGGGCTATGAATTAATAAGTCAGTGATGGATAAGTCCATTACGACCCAGGCATTGAAATCCAGAAAGGCCTAGCTGACTAGCTAATAACACTGCATTTGAATAGGACATTTACAATAGGAGTTAATACTCCAAGGCAATCAAGCATGGCCCAAATCACGATTGAAGTTCCTGACGAATTTGCTCAACGTCTAGAACCTTTCCAAAATCAGCTCTCTGAACTCTTTACTCGTTTTATGTCCGCCACAGTACTGAGTAAAACATCAGAAGCAATGGCCGTATCAGCCGATTATGTTGCCTCTCCACCCAAGACCTATCAGGAGGTGCTCGATTTCTTGATCAGTCGTCCAACATCTCAGGAAATTATTGGCTTTAAGGTATCCGAACAATCCCAAACCCGTCTGCAAACCTTACTGCAGAAGAATCGTGATGCAGAGCTTAGCCTGGAGGAAAAAAGCGAACTAGACCTTTACGAGCAATTGGATACCCTAATGGGCCTACTCAAAGCTAGAGCCTTTGTAACCCTTAAGCCTGCCACTGAAGCCTAGCCAGGGAATGTCCTACATACCAGACAAGCTAAGACTCTCGGTTCGCCAACGGGCCGATGAAAAGTGCAAGTATTGCCTCATTCATCAAACTTTTTCGATTTATAGCCATGAAATAGATCATGCAGTGGCCATCAAGCATGGTGGTCAAACCACTTTCGAGAACCTCGTTTTAGCCTGCCTGCCCTGCAACCGTCATAAAGGCACAGACCTAACGAGTATTGACACAGTAACCGGCGAAATCACCCCCCTCTTCAATCCCAGAAACCATACCTGGCAAGACCATTTTGAACTACAAAATGGCTATATTTTGGGCTTAACGACCATTGGTCGAACGACCGTTTTCCTTTTGCAACTCAATGAACCGAACCGCCTACAACTGCGACAAATGCTTGCATCCCAAGGCCTCTATCCAGATTTACCTTGAATAAAGAGGCAATAAGCATCAATGCATTTATGGCAATTTAAGCCTTAAGAATCTTTCAACTACCCTATAGGGTTTACACAAAGTAGAGTGATCAAAATACTCTATAAGTATTGGGACATATACTATTGAACAGTGATCAAAGTGAGTGATCAAACATGATCAATAGCCAAAAGTGATCAAAAATTTGAGGTGCCCCATAATAGGAAAACAATCATAGAAAATACTGGCTCAATATCGGCTCAAATATTTTTTAGTTTACTTGGAATTCTTTGACAGCAGTGCTTTCAACACTCCACATAGTCGACTTGAAATCGAGTGTGCCGAAAGGTACCGTGGGTTCGAATCCCACCCTCTCCGTTATACATTGCAACAGTTTAAAGTTTTTTTGAGCAGGCTTTGACCAACTTGCCAGGTAGCGCTGCCCAATATTAGGCATGATCTGGATGATCTTGCGATCGCACACCCTCATTCAAATTTGTGCAACGCAACTCTTTTTTCAAAGCACGGTCACCGCTAAGCAATAGTGATTATCTAACCATCGGTCAAATCGGTGAAGTTATACGTTGTGGAACCGGCTATGAGTTTCTAAAACGGGGACAATATTAGCCTTGTTAGTAAACGTTAGATTTGAAAATTCGATTGCCATAAGGAAGCCTCGGAATTAAGAGAGAAAGAGAGATTGTTATAGTCTATGGGCGTAACCGGTCTCGCGCTCTAACTCAAGCAAACAGGGGCCAATCGACTGCACCGAGTAGGTTTCGGTGTGGATAAAGGCGTTCAGTTTCATGCTGAATGCGAAAATGAGTAAACGCTTGCC
>NZ_JAYGIG010000067.1:0-11213 GCF_034932105.1 Leptothoe sp. PORK10 BA2
CAAAACAGTCCGTCATCCGCATGGGAATCGAACCCATCTCATGGGTTTCCGGTAATTGCTCCCGCACCAATCGGCTCAGACTGTCCTGATTATCCCAGGCAAAGGATAGCCGATTCGCCAGCCCCCGCAATTCAAAATATTGCCTCAGCCCTCGCTCCATCAGATAAGACGCACCACCGGCTAAGACTACGTCGCCTTTGCCGGTAGCCAAGCTAGGAATCAAATGGTCATTAAAGTGAGGATCCAGCGCTGCCAGATAAGCCGTTTCCACCTGGGCCATGGCATCACTAAAATTCACCATCTGCCCCTTGGCCACCGAATACTGACTGGGATTTTCTGCTTCCAATGCAGTCAATAGAACGTCAAAGTCTGCATCAGAAACCCCTGCTGCTGTGGCCGCTTTCTCAAACGTCTCCCAAAAGCCAGGGAACTTAGAGGTGGACTTAGCCCCATTTAACGTGCCCGTTTCAAAGGCCAGCTGAGTACCATTGCGATGGCCAAGCATTTCCACCCAGGTGGTGCGCTGGGTAATGGCAACGCCTTGCTGCTGAAGTTCCTGCTTACGCTGCACATAGATGCCATAGCCTTCGGGCCGAAACTTCAGCTGTAAGCGTACTTTGTAATCGTGCTCATCGTGAAATCTGAAGCCCTGGCAGATTTGCATCAGCCGGTCTGCAATCTGCTGACGGGTACCCAGTTCATTGATGGGTAGCAGAATCCAGACGACGGCATCGAATTTAGATGGGAGGTTTTCGGCGGTTGCAATAGCCCCCAACGCCGCCGCAATCCGTTCCGGAGCCTTCAGAAACTTATCCTCCTTAAAGCTGTTGTACTCCAGAAAGGCACGGGCCGATTTCCCCACAAATGTCAGCTCATCTCCCAATCGATACCAGGCATTGTCCTGAGGACGACCGCCATGATTAATCCGACCAATGCCCAAAGCAGGCAGCTGAGCCACTTCCGCATCCATCCACAGCGCCTGAGTTTGACCCTGATTCAACTTATAGAAAAACTTACCGCCTGACTTACCCAGGTCGCAGGCCAAAAGCAATTTGGCAGGCCATAAAGACGTCACCATACGCAATTTCCTAAATCAACTCACCCATTGTGGCAAGAATCAGAGTGAATAACGTGACTATTCGTGAAACTTAATTTCTAAATTCAGAAATAAATCCGTCATTGCGTGACAAATCGTGTCAATTCAGGGATATCAGAATCATGAGCAGATAGTCTGTAATCAGCAAACGTTACGCCCCGATCCGGGGCTTCACGGAGTGGCCACACAGGACGCCAAATTTTTGGCAATTTTCCTCTAGCCCCCATCTCCCAACGGTTTCAAGGTTTTTCACGTCATCTACTCGTTTTGCCCGATTGTTGTGTCGTTTTAGACCAAGCTTTCCGTGCTTTCCACGAGTAATCTTTCTGCCCATCAAGCGGCCCATTACTACTCAAAAGAAGACTATTACAGCCAGGAGGAAGGAGTGTCCCCATCTCGCTGGTTGGGGCAGGGTGCCCAGAAATTGAATCTCTCCGGGGATGTGGAGACGGAGACGTTTCAGCACCTGTTGCGGGGGCAGACCCCGGAGGGTCAAAATTTGTTCAGCCGTAAGGTGGATATTGATCAACGGCGAGCGGCCACAGACTTTACGTTTAGTGCGCCGAAAAGTGTCAGCATTGCCGCCTTAGTTCAACAGGATGAGCGGGTGGTGAAAGCCCATCATCAGGCGGTGGCAAAAGCCCTTTCTGTTTTAGAAGAACGTTATGCGCAGACGCGGATTTCAACCGAGACGGGACGGCAGCGGATCAAGACGGGTAATCTCATCACGGCTGTGTTTACCCATGGCACCAGTCGAGAAGTTGAGCCGCAGTTGCATAGTCACTGTGTGGTGTTAAATGCTACCCAGTTAGACGATGGTCGTTGGTTTAGTTTTAGTAATGAGCAGGCTATTGCTAATAAAAAACTGCTGGGCCAGCTCTATCAGAATGAATTGGCCCACTTACTTAAGCAGCAGGGCTATCAGATTGAGCCTAAAGCCCACGGGCAGTTTGAGCTAAAGGGCTATGACCCAGAATTGCTGAAAGCTTTTTCTACCCGGCGAAAACAGATTCTATCTTTACTGGAAGAGTGGGAGTCTGAGGGGAAGAAGCCAACGGCCTCTAATGGCAAGGCAATCCAGTCGGAGATGTTGCTGCGGGAGGCGGCAAATCTGAAGACGCGGAAGAATAAACCAAAAGTAACCAGCGCTGAGCGGTTGCTAAAGGGATGGAAGGCGTTTGTGCAGTTGAAAGGGTTTGAGTTGCCTGGATTGCCGGGGGAGGGAGTTGCGATCACCCCCGGTAAAACGGTTTCAGCTAAGTCAAACCTCAAGCCCGCTATTCAGCATTGTGGTGAGCGGGATGCCGTTTTTCGGCAAACACACCTGGAGCGGTTTGTGTTTGAGCATCATTTGGGAGAGCAGAGTTGGGAGGAGTTGGAGGGTGCGATAGCGACCAACCCCGAACTCATCAAAATCGAGGAGGAAAGGTTTACCACCCAAGCGGCTATGAACCTGGAACTCAACACCATCCGACTCATGCAGCAGGGAAAAGGAAAAGAAGCCCAGATCGCACCATTGTTCCAGGTCGAACAGATTCTGACAGGAGTCCCACTGACCCAAGAACAACAGCAAGCGATCCAACAGACCTGCACGACCCCCGATCAGTTCATAGCATGGCAAGGATCTGCCGGTTCCGGTAAGACCTATGCCCTGAATACCCTCAAGCAAATTACCCAGACTCAAGGGATAGAGGTTAGAGGCTTTGCCCCCAGCGCAGAAGCGGCGCATGGCTTAGGTCAAACATTGGGCATTGAGACAGAAACTGTGGCAGCACTGTTGGTTTCTCAACGTCAGCAACCGTCAGAGATTGAGGCTTTCTGGATTGTTGACGAAGCTGGACTGCTCAGTATGAAAGATGCCCATGCCCTGTTAACCCGTGCCACAGTCGAAAAGGCCCGAGTTCTCCTCGTGGGCGATACCAAGCAGCTCTCAGCCGTGGAAGCCGGTAATCCCTTCAAGAGCCTTCAAGCAGGGGGGATTACAACTGCTCATCTGGATGAAACCCTACGGCAGCAAACCCAGGAACTGAAAACAGCAGTCCAGTTGATCGCTCAGGGTAAGACTATTGAGGGTATTGAGGCTTTGGATAATGCTGGATGTGTTCAAGAGATTGATAATACGGATCTCAGGCACAAGCAGTTAGCTCAGGATTATTTGGCGCTGTCAGCAGAAAACCGAGTCAAGACACTATTGCTGGCTGGTACGAATCAGGAGCGATTGGAGTTGACGCAAACCCTTAGGGTAGCCATTCAAGAGGAAGGTAATCTGGGCCAGAATATTTTCACAGTGATTGGACTACAGCGGAAAAATATCACTCAGACTCAAGCTCAGTATGTGACGGTCTATCAGCCGGGAGATGTGCTGGTGCCCAGTCAGGACTACAAGAAGCAGGGATTATTGAAGGGGCAGCAGTATACGGTGGTTGCGGTGGATCGGGAACAGCAACAGCTGTTAGTCGAAACGCCGAGTGGGAAGGTGATGGGGGTAGAGCCGGAGAGATGCGAGCATAAATCCGTCTACACCATCCAGGCCCTACCAATCGCACCGGGCGATCAACTCCGCTGGACCAAAAATGATCGGGCCGCCAAATACCGAAATGGTCAACGATTTACCGTTCAACAGATTGAGCCAGATGGAACGACTCATATCATCGACACCGAAGGACAGGTCAGTCAGGTAAACCTCAATGGCAGACAGTATGTGGACTATGCCTGGATCAGCACCACCTACAGCAGTCAGGGCAAAACGGCTGAGCGAGTCCTCGCCCTGATGGATAGTACCACGACGAACCGAGAATCTTTTTACGTCACCGTCTCCCGGGCTAAGCAGCATCTGACTCTTTACACCGCTAACAAAGCAGCCCTGATACAGCAAGCCCAGAACTCCAAAGCCAAGGAAAATACTAGCGACTACATGCCCCTACTCAAGATGGTGACTAACCATGCCCAGACTACGAAAGCCTACGGCAGAAACCCCACCGCTACTGGTCAATCTATCGAGTGCGGCATTAGAGATCGTTTCCGAGACGTGTTGACAGTACCTGAGGGAAGAGATCCAATCGTTGAAACTGTCGAACATTCCATCAGCCTCCCTGACAGACCTGTTGAACCAGCTCGAATCCCTGCAGTAGCTCAATCATCTGGAAGAAAACTTACACGAGACAACAACAGATTTACAATCCTTGCCACTGAGCTGAAGAGACCTGTTGAACCCTTGGCTCCTACGCCCCATACCCACTATCACCAACTGTGGCAGCACTATAGCCAAGGTATCCAGGCGAGCAATGCCGTTCAGCTAGACTATCTGGTCGCCAAGCAAGCCCTGGCGGATGGTCAAAGCCAAAAGCAAATTGCTTTGATGCTGTCAGTGGGTAGTGTCATGGTTAAACAGATTTGTGAGCGACAAGGTCAGAAAATGGCGGTAGATTATGTGAACAAAACGGTTTGGGCGATTTGCCAAACCCAGCAGATTCATAAGCAACGTCAGCAATTAGAGCTGGATTAGAATAGGGGATGAACTTCTCTGAAAGCTCTTATATCTCAGGCGATTGCAGTCAGAAACACCATACTTCATGATCTGAAGATGCGGTTTGGGTTGCAGCCGAATCGCCCGGAGTTGGGTCAACTCTGTTTAAGGTGACTAGAGAGGTACAGCAGTTAACCGTAGGCATCACTTAGCGTAAAGTCAAGAACTGGAAGGCTCATCTGGGGTAAAACAGGTGGTGTCTAAAGCCAGTTACCAACCAAGACTAAAGGAGCCCACATTCCAGGCAAAACGCTGGCTCCCCTGTGAATAGCCCGAATTTGGGCTTGCTGTAGAGCTTGGGCTTTATTTAAGCTCGGATCTTTCAGGAATTGATAGAAGTCTTGGGTTATTTGCGCTGTAGTTCGGTCATCGGCTTGCCAAAGAGATGCGATCGCACTTCGTGCCCCGGCTCGAATCGCCACACCGGCTAAGCCTAGAGTGGCGCGATCGTCTCCAATAGCCGTTTCACAGGCGGTTAGCATCACCAGATCAACCTGTTGGTTGCCAGGGGTGCTACTGCGGATGAACGACTCTAGCTGTCCAAAGGTCACCTTCTCACCCTGCCCAGTAATAATAAAATTATCCTCAGGGTCAGGGCTAAATAGACCATGGGTAGCAAAGTGCAAAATAGGAAACCTATCAGCTTGTAAGGCCTGTCTAAGTCCACTCTCGCTAAAGTCATTATCTAGGAGAGCCTTACTTCCCGGTAGCTGGGAAACTACCGACTCAATTTCGGCTGGCACCGAGGGTAAAGCAGGGAATACACGACTACCCACCCGGACTTCTTGACTACTGCCTAAAACTAAGGCCCGTAAATCTTCAGGCTGTAGGTTAGATGGGGCTGTCAGCGTTAGTGCAGGGGTAGTCGCAACAGCGTATTTTTCAACTAAGAACTGCTGGCCATCGTGCAATGCCGCCATGGGCACACTGCGCAAAAATTGGTCGTGGATAAAGACCAGAGTATCAATTTTGGCGTTCTGGAGAGCGTCTTCCAACGGGCTAATCATTTGCCTATAAAGTTGTTCGGCAATCGTGGTATCGAAGGGCTCTGTCGCCAAATCCTCCAGGCCCAATCGAAATTTGATCACGGTTTCTTGTAGCTGCTGGCTGTCGTTAATCCAGACCAATTTAGGGAGTTGATTGGGAATATTGGCAATTAGAGCAGTTCGATCGGGAAAAACCACAGAGCTAATCACGGCGGTTCGACTGCTCTGTGCCAGTAGGTCAACCCTTGCTTCAGCTACAGGGCTAAGGATGCAATCGTTGCCAAAATAGTTCTGGAGCTCTGCGAGTCGGAGCGAATCAGCAGTCACTAACGCGGCTTCTAGTTGAGCGGCATCTGTGGCCGCTGAAGGAGGCGAATTTTGCTTGCTTGCAACTTGCTGTTGGTTTGAAACAGTCGCCAATTGCAGGTCAATCAATTCCCGATAGACAGGCTCTATGGTGTCTCGAAAATCGAACTGTACATCTTGATCGGCCACCAGGATTTCGGTACGAATGGAGTCGAGGGTAGCAATCGACTGGTGGTAGGCAGCCAAGGCGTCAGCGGCTTTACCCTGCTGACGATAGATGCGGCCCGCTTGCCACTGCCACAGGTAGAGGCTGTCGGCAGAGCCTAAATCCTGGGTCGCTTTAACCTGGGCTTGTTGAGTCAACGTCATTGCAGTTTTGAACGCGCCTTGGCATTCGGCTAGGTGGCCCAATTCTCCTAGGGCAAAGGACTCAGCTCGGTCATCGGAGATTTGGGCTGCGATCTCAGCTCCCCGCTCTAGCCAAGCTTTTGCCTGCGCTTCATTGCCAGGGATGACACAGCGAAAGGCCGTGCCTACTGGTTGGTAAGAGCGACCGAGGGCAATCGCCCCGTAGGCAACCTCACGGCTGGCAGGTAGTTGGTCAATCAAAACTCCCAGGCGTTGACGGGTCGCTAAGATCGAATCTGTGGCCTGTTGTCGGCGATAAATGGGTAGGAAATTTAGTAGCGTTTGAAATTCCCCTATCGAGCTGGCTTGTCGCTGGGCAGTGGCAAGGGCCGCTGCAAAACTTTGCTGGGCTGCAGATTCATAGCTCTGGGCCTCTTGAAAAAAAACATCGGCAATATCTTCAAGCCCAGTCTGTTTAACTCCCTCGGCTCGACGAAAGCTTATTTGGGCCTGACGGCTTGAAATGCTGCCCAGGCTGTTGAGCATAGGCACCTCAAACTGCCCATACCCAGCGTCTCTAGCCAAACCTAAGCCTTGGCCTAAGAGTTTTTCGGCTTCTTGATAGTCGCCTTGAAGGCGATAGGCTTCGCCCAAACTACCCAGGGCTGCCACTTGACCAAGGGTATCGCTAGCGGCGATGGCGATGGGTAGCGCTGAACTGGGTTCACAGTCGTCAACGGCGGTGTCGGTTTTGGGTAGGCAGAGAAGTGCGATCGCCCGGCGCTGTTGCCCCAGGCTCAGGTAAATCTGGGCTTGCTCGGTTAACATGCGACCCACCTGTGGAGCTTGGCTCAACTGGCGATAGAGCGCTTCTGCCGCCGCCCAGGAATCGATTGCGGCTGAGGGCTTGCCTAGCAGTTGATAGGCTCTTGCCAAATTTTCATGCACGATGGCCTGGTCACCTGAGCTGTCACCGGGAGGGTAAGCTTTCAGAGCAGTTTGCCAGCGGTCAACGGCACCCTGGTAGTCGCCTGTTTGGTAGAGGGATACGCCTTCTTGAACGAACTGCGCTGGGGTAGCCGCGTAAGAGGCACCCAGCCGTGGCAGACCATGCCCTACCCACAGGGCCAGGGTAAAGCCAAGCAAAAAAAGGATACTGAGCAGTCTGCGCACAGGGCGACGAAGAATTTGGGGCATGGATGGTGGCACCTCTGCTGAATCGCGATACAGTTTTCTAAACCAGGTTCCGCTAGAGTGGGCTCTAGCGATTAGCTCTCAGGGTATCAGAGGTCTACAGGGGAGGGAAGAATGCTAAAGCACAATGTAAGGTTTTGGTTACTAAAGGTAACTGTGGTGGGTTTGGTGGGTGCAGCTAGCAGTAGTGCTATGACTCAGCCTGGTCTGGCCCAAAATGTGATTATTCCAGATGCCACCTTGGGTGGTGAAGCATCTCAGGTGGTTCCTTTCGCTCCTCTTCCAACCGTTGATTTGATTCTGGGCGGGGCTACACGAGGCCCAAATCTCTTTCACAGCTTTGAGCAATTCGATATTGGCGATAATAACCGTGCATATTTCATCACGCCTAATGCAGATGTTGGTAGTATTTTTGCTCGCATAACTGGTGGTGATCCGTCCCAAATCCTAGGGGTTTTAGGCATTCGGCAAGGAGATTTTTCTATATCTGGCGCTGATCTTTTTTTGATCAACCCTAATGGAATCATATTCGGTCAGAACTCAGCTTTGGACGTAGGCAGCTCATTTACAGCAACAACAGCAAGCGCTGTACAGTTTGGAGATACTGGGGTCTTTAATACTATAAATCCTGAACTGCCACCATCTTTAATATCCATTACCCCATCTGCATATTTTTTCAACCATCCTTTGATCGGAGACATTAACATCAACTCTACTCGCCAAGATTTAAATGACGGGACTACACTAGGCTTACGCGTGCCTAATGGTGAGTCATTACATCTACTTGGAGGTAACTTAAACATCTTAGGTGGCGAAACACTAGCAGGTGTAACTGCTCTTGGAGGGCGAGTCGAGCTTGGTGCTGTTGGTGGACCTGGTCAAGTAGAAGTAAAAACAGATGGCTTCCTCAACTTCCCAGACACATTGCCTAGAGCTAATATAAATTTAAGCAATGCTGCTATTGTCAATACGATTCTAGATGGAAGCGGAGAAATAAATGTTGCTGCCCAAGAAGTAAATTTGTCAGATAACAGCTTTCTTTTGGCTGGAGTGGCCACTCATGAGAGTGCATTAAATGATCGAAATGGAAATATTACAATCAATACAACAGGCTCACTTCAAATTGAAGAAGGATTAATTGCCAATGCGATTTTCCAAGGTGGAACAGGCAATGGCGGCGACATTGTAATTTCATCTGAATCATTGACGATCTCAAATGGCTCCCAACTCACCACAGAAAACTTTGGCACTGGCAATGGAGGCAACATATACATCAACTCATCCGGAGAAGTCTCAGTAAATAGTGGAAGTATTGTGAGTCGTCTCAACGAACGGGTATCAACCTCAGCCTTAGCCTCAGCCTCAGCGGGGAATATTTTGATTCGAGCTGGAAACTTTAGAGCAGATGATGGAGCAAGAATCAACTCTAGAGGCAACAATAATGGAAATGCAGGAAACATAGGTATATATGCAAATTCTATTTTCTTAGGTAACAGAACTGATATAGATAGCAGAGGACGAGGTAGTGGGTTCCCTAGCATTGTAGGTAATTCCGGAGATATTACTTTAGAGGCAAATCAAGATATTTTTGTGCTTAACGCTAGCATAAATAGCGGTATGCCTATGGGAAGAGGAGAACCCGGTGATATCAATATAGCCAGTAGAAATTTAACTATTGAAGACACTTTTATTGGATCTGGAACCCAAGCATTGAATTCTAATGGAGGTAATATTAGGTTTACTGTTGTTGATGACATTGAGCTGAGAGATAGTAATATTCTTGCGGATGTTGGATATGGAAATGGTTCTGGGCGGGCTGGCAACATAATTATATATGCCGATAATCTCTTAGCTCAAAATACCAATTTAAAGGCTAATACATATACGGGAGGGAGTGCGGGTAGTATTGTTCTGGACATCAATAATGATACTTTACTCTCCTTATCTACGTTAGAAAGTGCCAACGATAACAGCGAGATTGGAGGAAGTGGAGCATCAGGATTGATTGATATCCAGACAGGAAACTTATTTTTATTGGATGGTTCACTTTTAGACACTAGTACAAACGGTGGTCGGGATGGAATTTCTTTGATCGCTGGAGATATTGAAATAGAAGTTGATAATATTTTTGAAAGCCAAGATAGTGCTATTGTTAGCCGTACGGAAGGCTTGGCTAATGGTGGCAACATCCGAATATCGGCAGGTTCCTTACTCATGAGTTCTGGTTCTCAAATTAGTGCTGGTACGGAGCGTCAAGGTAATTCAGGAAATATCCTAGTTAATGTAGATGGCTTGACTGAAATTCGAGATAGTAGCTACATAAGCAATATTGTTGAACCAGGAGCCACAGGCGACGGAGGTGGTATTCTAATCAATACGCACGATCTTGCATTGACCAATGGTGGTGTTATTGCTGCGTCCGTAGCTGGCGAATATCAGCGTTCTCGTAACCGATTAGTAAACGCTGGCCAAGGCATAGGTGGAAATATTGAGATTTATGCCTCTGGCAATGCCACTTTTTCTGGGATTAGTCCTGGTCTGCTGTATTCTGGTGCATATAGCTTTGACTTTCCTGTTAGCCCTCTAGGCACACCTAGTGGAGTTTATTCAGAGCTTGGGCAAGGAGGAATTGGTAGTAGTGGCAATATCACCATGAATGCTGAAAATCTCACCTTAAGTGATGGTGCCACCATATCAACTATAAGTCGTGGAATCGGAGACTCTGGGAATATTCAGATTGACACTGCTGATTCTATCCTTCTTGACAACGGAACAATCTCTACGGACATTGATTCAAGTGCGGTTGCGCAAAATCCGAGCAGTATTATCATTGTCTCTGGAAGAATAGCAATGATAAACAACTCCCGAGTTTCTACAAGAAGCGATGGGTTAGGAGATTCGGGAAATATTCAGATCAGACTAGAAAACGGCAGACTTGATATTATAAATAGCAATATTCAAACAACGTCTGCTAGAGCCTCTGGAGGATCAATATTTGTTGATTCAAATAATATTTTCCTTCGTGAAGATGGTAATATACTGACGAGCATCTTAAGTGGTAGTGGTTCAGGAGGTAACATAACTCTCCTAGCAAGATCTTTTATCATTGCCTTGGATGACAGTGATATACTCGCTTTCTCTTCTGAGGGAAGTGGAGGAAATATAACACTTCAAACTCCTGGTTTTTTCGGCGAAAACTTTACCGTTGACTCCCTCACCGCTGACCCTGAGGGCTTGGATGGAAATGATCGTGTAGACATTAATGCGACGGGCGCTGTAAGTGGGGCAGTTACTATCCCCAACATTAGCGTTATTGAAAACAGCCTGACTAACCTGCAAGACACTATTGTTGACACCGCAACCCTCACTGCTGGAAGTTGTATTGCACGTACCAACGCTGACCAGGGTAGATTTGTGGTTACTGGTAGCGGTGGGCTTCCTGTGCAACCAGGGGCCAGTCGTATATCTGTTTACCCTACTGGCAGTGTACAGTCCCTCCCTAACACAGAACCTCAGGCAGTTTGGCAGCCAGGAGACCCTATTGTAGAACCAACGGGTGTTTTTCCCTTGCCCAATGGTCGCCTGGTGCTAGCTCAGTCTTGTGATGACAATTAAAAGTCCAGAGTTCCCTAACTGGACAGTGCGAAGTTCATCTCTAACTGGTGAAAGTCTCTAAAAAAGAACATCCCAGTACCCAAACGGTCTGGAATGTCCGAAACTGGCTGAAACCATTACAATCAGCCAGTTCCATTATGGA